>NZ_LWRX01000225.1:0-84120 GCF_001683835.1 Ralstonia sp. RL
CCCGACGGCGGCCGCGTGACGGTGCGCGTCACCACCGCGCCGTTCGAGCCGTTCGTCTTCATCGACGTGGACGACACGGGCCCGGGCATCCCGGTGGCCGAGCGCGAACGCGTGATGCAGCGCTTCTATCGCATCCTGGGCACGCAGGCCGAAGGCAGCGGCCTGGGTCTGGCCATCGTGCGCGAGATCGTCCAGCAGCACGGCGGCGACATCGAGGTGCTGGACAACGTCTATCAGAGCGCGCCACGGCTGGCGGGCGCGCGCTTTCGCATCACGCTGCATCGCTGCGCGCCGGGCGAGGAGCCCGCCGCATGAGCATCACGCCCGGAACCCCCGCGCGCCGACGCTGGATGGCGAACATGCGCTGGGTTGCCGCGCTGCTGGCGATCTGGTTTGTGGTGACTTACGTCGTGGCGTTCTTCGCGCGCGACCTCACCATGCGCTTCTTCGATTGGCCCTTCGCCTACTGGGTCGCGGGCCAGGGGGCGCCCGTCGTCTATGTGCTGATCACAGTGCTGTACGCGTGGCGCACCAACCGCGCCGCCGATGCTGCAGCGCAAGATACCGAGGCGCCGCAGCACGACGCCTATGCGCCGCCTCCCCCACCTTCCATTTGACGCGCTGAAGCAGCCCTGGCTGGTTGCACTGGCTGGCGCACGCAAGCGCCGCAGCCTCGCGTATACCCCGATGAAATTGCTGCGTTCGCTGGGGGTGCATGTCAGAACGCAGTAAGTTTCGCTTCCCACAATCGTTCACAATTCCGCGGGCGACTGTGTTGCGTTGTCATGTCCATGCCCAGCGGGACGACCTATGAAAACAGGAGACAACATGGCAACCGTGCAGAGTGCACCGAACGCGCCCGTCGGGCGTGTGCAGCCCGCACCCATGACGAAGGAGGAGAAGAAGGTCATCTTCGCCTCGTCGCTGGGGACGGTGTTCGAGTGGTACGACTTCTATCTCTATGGGTCGCTTGCGGCCATCATCGCCAAGCAGTTCTTCTCGGGACTGGATCCGACGGCGGGTTTCATCTTTGCACTGCTCGCCTTTGCCGCGGGCTTCCTGGTGCGCCCGTTCGGCGCGCTGGTGTTCGGCCGCCTGGGCGACATGATCGGGCGCAAGTACACGTTCCTGGTCACCATCGTCATCATGGGCACGTCGACGTTCATCGTCGGCCTGCTGCCGTCCTACGGCACGATCGGCGTATCCGCGCCGATCATTCTGATCGCGCTGCGTCTGCTGCAGGGCCTTGCGCTCGGCGGGGAGTACGGCGGTGCCGCCACGTATGTCGCCGAACACGCCCCGCACGGCCGCCGCGGCGCCTACACGTCGTGGATCCAGACGACCGCCACGCTGGGCCTGTTCCTCTCGCTAATCGTCATCCTGGTGGTGCGCGAACTGACCGGCAAGGCCTTCGACGACTGGGGCTGGCGTATCCCGTTCCTGGTGTCGATCCTGCTGCTCGCCACCTCGGTGTACATCCGCCTGTCGATGAGCGAGTCGCCGGCATTCCAGAAGATGAAGGCGGAGGGCAAGACCTCCAAGGCCCCGCTGACGGAAGCCTTCGGCCAATGGCGCAACCTGAAGATCGTGATCCTGGCGCTCGTCGGCCTGACCGCCGGCCAGGCCGTGGTGTGGTACACGGGCCAGTTCTACGCGCTGTTCTTCCTCACGCAGGTGCTGAAGGTCGACGCGTTCACGGCCAATGTGCTGATTGCCGTGGCGCTGGCCATCGGCACGCCGTTCTTCGTGTTCTTCGGCGCGCTGTCCGACCGCATCGGCCGCAAGTGGATCATCATGGCCGGCTGCCTGCTGGCGGTGCTGACGTACTTCCCGCTGTTCAAGGCGCTCACGCACTACGCCAACCCAGCGCTGGAGCGTGCCCAGCAAACGGCGCAGATCGTCGTGAAGGCTGATCCGAAGGAGTGCTCGTTCCAGGGCAGCCCAATCGCGCGGGAAGTCGATTTCCGCTCGTCGTGCGACATCGCCAAGCGCACGCTGGCGCAGTCTTCGGCCAGCTATGAGACGGAAGAAGCCCCGGCCGGTACGGTCGCCACGGTGACGATCGCCGGTAAGGAGATCGCCTCGCTCAACGCCGGCCGCACGGCTGACGGCCAGAGCTTCGACGCCGAAAGCAAGGCCAAGATCGCCGACTTCAAGAAGCAGGTGGCGGAATCGCTCAAGGCCGCGAACTATCCGAGCAAGGCCGATCCGGCGCAGATGAACACGGTCATGGTGCTGGTGATCCTGGTGATCCTGGTGATCTATGTGACCATGGTCTACGGCCCGATCGCGGCGATGCTGGTGGAGATGTTCCCGACGCGCATCCGGTACTCGTCGATGTCGCTGCCGTATCACATCGGCAACGGCTGGTTCGGGGGCCTGCTGCCGACCATCTCGTTCGCCCTCGTGGCCCAGAACGGCAACATCTACCACGGGCTGTGGTACCCGATCTGGATTGCGGCCATCACGTTCGTGATCGGTGCGCTGTTCGTGCGGGAAACCAAGGACGTGGATATCTATCGCAACGACTGAGCGCAATCAGGGGCTTGACAACCTCGCCGAAGACGGTACAATCCCGCTTCTTCGGCGAATTAGCTCAGTCGGTTAGAGCGACGGAATCATAATCCGCAGGTCCGGGGTTCGAGTCCCTGATTCGCCACCAAATACCAGAAGGGTTTGCAGGTTAGCGCTTGCAAACCCTTTTGCTTTTCTGCGAGCCGTGTAACCGCCCTGTAAGCGGATTGCGTCAATAAATGCCGGCCCGCTGTAGCTCAGTGAACCGGTTCATTGAACGTCTCGATTCACGCTACGTCCCTGAGCCTGTTCCTGTGGTAATGGAACTCCGCAGCGTCTGCTGTAGCTCGTCCACCGCCTGCTGAGTGTATTCATAGGGACGCACCTGAAGACTCACGATGCGCCAGAACCGGTTGCCCTGTTGAATCACTTCCACGCGCACACGGCTGGCGGCGCTCTCGGACATGTGCCCCGTTAGGACCCAGGCCGGCAGCCCCCCATATGCGGAAGATATGCCACCGTCGTCAAACGCCATTCGCCCCACATTGCCCTGCTGGAACGCCTTCACGTAAGAATGGATGTCTGCGCCCGGAACAACCTCATCAGCCATCACTACTACAGCCTTATCGGATAGCTCGTTGAAGGTCATCAGAGGCCGGCCTTGCTCGTTCTGCTGCGCCTTGTATGTCCAGCGACTGCTGAGGTTGACGGTCGTATGGGTAATCGGGTTTTGCCACGTGAACCACGGGGCCGCCTGGGCCGCCACCTGTTGACTATCTCTCTCCCGCTCGACAGTCTTGAGATAGCTCATCACCAGAAGCAGGCCGAAGAACAGGACCGCAAACGCGATATATGAAGCTGCGCCAATCGGCCTAGAGCAAACCCGATAGTCGGTTCCCTCGTCATAGGACGTTGGCTCGTGGCGCTTAATCCGGCTATGTTGCGCAGCCATGGTGAACAGGTTCACCAACGGTATTCCGAGCGCCAAGCCCTTCACCCAAAGCCCAAAATTTCTCCGTACATAAGCGCCAAAGGCGAGCGTCTCGCCCCTTATGGTCCTAACCTTCACTTTGAGTAACGCCTTGCCAGGCGTATTACCGAACGCGCGATAGACCAGAGCATCCAGCAGCATCGCAACGGGCAAACATGCGATGGTGAATAACTGGCTACTGACGGGGTCCTGGGACCATGCCACGAAGGCGCTTGAAGTCGTACTTAGTACCCAGGAGATAACGAAAGACACGGTGAGAAGTTCCCACCAGACGTCAAATATGCGGGCGAAGAATCGGCGCCATGGACTAGCTAGCGTGTCCGACAAAACCGCTGAAACCTCAGGCGTGGGCAGCGGCGGAGGAACGGCATGACAAACATCTTGCAGCGCATCTACTTCGCCAAGCGGAGTCCATTTAGCCATGCCCTCCGTCCACACTAAGGTGGTAGGGGCGATGGCGCCGCTTATCAGAGACTCCCTCAGTTGGTCCTTGTTGAGCGGCCCGACTCTAGCGCCTCCCTTCTGGTGCCACCATTCGGCCATCGCGCTCTCCCCTGGCAGGTATTGTTTAGCCAGAGGTTATACCGTGCAGAAGGCCACTGCCAATCGGCATTGTAGATGCCATTGGCGGCCGAATTCCCCAGGGCTGCGAGAAGTCGGACAGCCCCATAGGGCTACATGACTCTTCTCTAACGTAGGAGAGGTCAGCAGGGCTAGTCACTAATCGCGGCTAATCTGCATGTCATACACGACGCCAGCATCCGTCAGGCACGCGCCCGTACCCTGCTGTGTCCACCCGCTGAAGGTGAAAACGCAACGCAGATTGTGGCCGGAGGCTGACTGCGCTAACACGTTGCCATTTCCGACGGCGCTCACACCCACGGCGTTTCCTGTCGCAACTTGCCCCCCGCCGAAAGCGGTACCAAGGCTGAACGAGCCGCCTTGTACGTACACATAGTGCCCACTATATGTTTCTTCACCCAGTGTGATGGCGACAGACTTGTCGACCTGCTTGGCTGTACCGCGAGCTAGTGGCCCTGGACCGCGAGGCATCAAATCGATGTTGTACGTTGCACAGCCCTGCAGCACCAGCGCAACGGCTCCGCTCAGGAATAACGTTTTCATGCCCCTCTCCCCAGATAGCCTCAGTGAAAATATCACGAGGCGATGGCGTTGCAACGCGGCAAGCCCTCCTCGATTTCCTTTGATTGTTTTCAAAGCTAGGCGGCCCCGCTTGACTATTCTTCACTACTTTGGCGGCTAAGCTCTTTCATGGACCGCAATGTTTCCGCCCTCGCGCGCAGGCGCGTAGTCGTCGCGAATTCCGACCTGCTAGCAACTTACTTCGACATATTTTCTGTTTGCCCCTGATTCGCCACCAAATACCAGAAAGCCCTGCTTCAGCAGGGCTTTTTGCTTTTCTGCTGCCGTATCGGCAATGTCTCTCCCCTCCGTGTCCTGGCCTCCGATGTGCTCTGGCAGGCCCACGCGCAGTCTGGCGGGCGGGCATGGCCGCGCCGATACTTCAGCGTGCGAGGAACACTACCGAATGGAGGTCGCATGATGCGGTTCGCAACGCTGGTCACCACCCTTGCCGCCGCCGGCATCACGGCCTGCACGACGGCAGCCTCGGGCCCCGCGCAGAACGCAAAGGACGCCCCCACGGCCAGCCAGGCCCAACCGGGCAGCAGCTGCCGCGCCCCGTTCTCGGACGATGCACTGATCGGCAAATCGGAACAGGCGGCGACCGCGCTGCTGGCCGGCTGCCTGTGGCGCGTGAGCGAGCGCGACGGCGAGGCGCTGCCCGGCACGATGGACTACCGCGAGGAGCGCCGCAACCTGGGCATCCAGGGCGGCAAGGTGATCTGGGTGCGGCGCGGCTAGGCTGACGCGGCGGCCTCGGCTTGTATGGGCACCGCGGCGGCCACACCGAGTATCCAGTCCGTCGTCAGCGCGGGCTGCGTCACGGGCAGCATGTGCCCGCCGTCCACCACCCGCAGGTTCACGCGCTCGAGCTTCTGCTTGAGCGCTTCGCCCTGGCGCTTGACGTTCAGGATGCGGTCGCCCCGGCCGTACAGCACGTCGACGGGCACCGTCATCGAGGCATAGCGGCGTTCCATGTCGGGCAGGTCTTCCGGCGCGGCCACGAGATCCGACGATGCCGCATAGAACACGTGCGGACGCAGCCCCAGCAGGCCGCCGCCCTTGAACGGGAAATCCTCCGGCATGGCCTCGGGCGCAAACACGGCTGCAATCGCCTTGCGCGAGTTGAGGATCGACAGCGGAACGGCCAGCGTCCACGACACCAGCCTGCGCGCCAGCGGCGACGTCAACGCCAAGCCCTTGAACGCACCGGGCGGCGCGTGCTCGTTGTGCGTGAGCGGCGCAATAAGCGCAAGCCGACGAACCGACTGCGGATGATTCAGCCCCACCGCCAGCGCGATCGCACCGCCCAGCGAGTGCCCGACCAGCACCGGTTGGTCGAGGCCCAGTTTTTGGATGCACTGAGCGACTGTGCGTGCCTGCGCGTATATGTTCGCCGTCGACGCCGCCCCGCGCAGCGAGCGTCCGGAGCCGGGCCGGTCGATCACGATCACGCGGTGCGATTGCGCCAGCCGCTCCAGATCGAGGTAGGCGAAGTTGCGCAGGTTTCCGCATAGGCCATGCACGAACACGATGGCAGGACCCTGGCCGCGGTCGGTGTAGTGTACGCGGTCGGCCCCGATATCGATGAACTTGCCTTCGGGCGGAAACGCCTTGGTTACGCGACGTGCGATGACAAAGGTGAACGCCACCGGCGCTGCGATCACGAGCGCGACGGCAATCAGGACGGTCTGGATCACGATGCCCCCGTGACGTTAAGCGGCTTGTGCCGCGCCCATCGGTTGCGCGCGGCGCTCGAACTGCATGGCGCTGTCGGCCAGCGAGCCGAACTTCAGCATCATCAGGTCACGCGCGTAATTCTGATACGACTTCCACGGCTGCTTCGTGCCCTGCTTTGGCAGGATGCTGGCAGCACGCTGGATATAGCCCGACGTCAGATCGACGGCCGGTTCGCGGCCCATGGCCTCATCGTCCAGCCGCGGCATGCAGGTGTCGAAGCCGCCCGAGCGCATGTGGTTCAGCAGCCGGCACACGTACTGCGCGATCAGCTCGGCCTTGAGCGTCCACGACGCGTTGGTGTAGCCGAACGACGACGCCAGGTTCGGCACGCCGCTGTACATCATGCCCTTGTACGACACCGTGTCAGCCAGGTTCACCGCACGTCCGTCGACGCTGATGGACGCCCCGCCCAGCACCTTCAGCTTGAGCCCCGTGGCCGTGACGACCACGTCTGCATCGAGATGCTCGCCGCTCTTGAGCTGCAGGCCGGCGGGAGTGAAGCGGGCGATTTCATCAGTGGCGATCGACGCCTTGCCGGCGCGGATCGTCTTGAACAGATCGCCGTCCGGGACGAGGCACAGGCGCTGGTCCCACGGGTTGTAGCGCGGCGTGAGGTGCTTGCGTACGTCGAATTCCGGGCCGAGCTGCTTGCCGGCCATGCGGATGATGAAGTGCTTGAATGCCTGGGGCTTGCGGCGCGCGAGGCTGTAGAAGTACATCGTGAGCAGCACGTTCTTCGCGCGCACGAGCCGATGTGCGAGGCGCGCAGGCAGCCACCTGCGCAGCCGATTCGCGACGGCATCCTGCTCGGGCCGCGACACGATGTACGTGGGCGAGCGCTGCAGCATCGTCACGTGCCCGGCGGTCTGGGCCATCGCGGGCACAAGCGTGACGGCTGTGGCGCCGCTGCCGATCACCACCACGCGCTTGCCTGCGTAATCGAGGCCCTGCGGCCAGTGCTGCGGATGCACGATGCGGCCGCGGAATGCGCCCATGTCGGGCCACGTGGGCGCATGGCCTTCCTCGTAGTCGTAATAACCGCTGCACATGTACAGGAACTTGCACGTGAACTGCACCGGCTCCTCACGCGTGCCATCGCTGCGCAGCGTCTGCACGGTCCAGCGCGCGGCGGTGGAATCCCAGCTCGCACCCGTCACCTTGTGACGGAAGCGGATCGACTTGTCGATACCGAACACACGCGCGGTGTCGCGGATGTAATCGAGAATCGTCTGGCCGTCGGAGATAGCCTTGTTGCTGTGCCACGGCCGGAAGCTGTAGCCCAGCGTGAACATGTCGGAGTCAGACCGGATGCCGGGATAGCGGAACAAGTCCCACGTGCCGCCGATCGTCTCGCGCGCTTCCAGGATGGCAAACCGCGCCCATGGGCAACGCTCACGCAGGTGGTACGCGGCGCCCACGCCTGACAGGCCCGCCCCGACGATGAGCACGTCGAGGTCGGTGTCCGAATCAGATGGGTGGCGGGTGCGCTGTTCAATGGGCTCCATGCGGTCTCCTGTTGGCGGCACGGCGGCTTCCGCCTTAATCTGGTGTGCATTGTCACCACTTTAATTTTCGCGCGCGATATTGTCAAATAGCGGAATGGAGAAAACACTTGAAACGCCCAGGAAAGGTCGCCCATACGCGGGTGTGGCGCCCGAGGCACGTGCAGCGGAGCGCCGCGACGCGCTGATGCGTGCCGCCACACGGGTGTTCGGAACGGTCGGCTTCCGCAAGGCCACCGTGCGGGCCATCTGCCAGGAAGCCAAGCTCAACGACCGCTATTTCTATGCCGCCTTCGACAGTACCGAGGACCTGCTGCGCGCGACATACCAGCAGCACGCCGACGACCTGCGCGCCCGAGTGGCGCAAGCCACTGCCGCCGTGGACGGCACCCTCGAAGCGCGCATCGATGCCGGCCTGCATGCATTCTTCGCGTTCCTGAGGGACCCCTGCGCGGCGCGCGTGCTGCTGCTCGAAGTGATGGGCGTGAGCCCCGAAACGGATGCGACGTATCAGCGCAACCTGCTCGAATTCGGCAGGCAGATCATGGAGAACGTTCCAGCCGCCGCCCCTGACGATGCCGACCGGCGTGCCGACCAGCGCATCATCGGGCTGGCCCTGGTGGGCGCCATGACCAACGTCGGGGCAGCGTGGCTGCTGACCGGCTATCGCGATCCCGAAGAGAAGATGGTGCGCAACTGTCGGCAAGTCCTGCTCGGCACGTTGCGCGCAATGACGGGCGCATAGCACACGCCGCGCGATCTTTCTTAACGTGCGTGCCGTATCGTTATCATCTCGAGCAAACGATCCGCCACGCCTTCATGACCGCACCCCGCTCGCTGTCCATCGGCATCGCCGGCGCCGGTAACGCCGGCCTGGCCGCCGCCATTGCGTTTGCCCGCCACGGACACGACGTGCACGTCTTCGAAAAACACCCGCAATTGACAGCGATGGGTGCGGGCCTGCTCATCCAGCCCCAGGGCATCCGCGCGCTCGAGGCACTCGGCGTGGGCTGCGCGCTCGAGGGCATCGGGGCGCCGATCGACCGGCTGATCGGCCTGAGCCATCGCGGCTGGCGCCTGCTCGACATCGACTATGCCGAGACGCCGGGCCGAGCCGTCACGCGACACGCCCTCTCGTCGATGCTGTACGACGCCGCGCTGCATGCCGGCGCCACGTTCCACTTCGGTTGCGCGATCGCACAATTGCAAGCAGACGGCCCGCGCGCACGCGTGGCGCACACGCACGGCGAATCGGCGTTCGACCTGTTCGTGATTGCGGATGGCGCCGCTTCGGCATTGCGCGAGCCGGCAGGCCTGGCCGGCCCGTCAAGCACCTATCGATGGGGCACGCTATGGTTCCAGGGCTGGGTCGACGGCTGGAACCCGCGCGTGCTCCAGCAGCGCTTTCGCGGCACGCGCGAGATGATGGGGCTGCTGCCTACGGACGTCGACGGCAACCGCACGCGCCTGTCGATGTTCTGGAGCCTGCCCGGCGATGCCGTGCACACCTGGCGCCAGACCGACATCGCGCACTGGAAGGCCCATGTGCTGAGCCTGTGGCCGCAAGCCGCGCCGATGGTCGAGCAGATCGGTTCGCATGACGACCTGCCGTTTGCCGTCTATCGCCACACGTGGCCGCGCGCGCTCGCCAAACCGCCCTATTGCGTGATCGGCGACGCCGCGCACGCCATGAGCCCGCAGCTCGGCCTCGGTACGACGCTGGCCGTGCAGGACGCACTGGCATTGGCATCGTGCGTGCAAGCCCATGGTCCGACCGACGGAGCCCTCGCCTACCACGCGCGCCGCCTGCGCACCGTGCAGGCGTACCAGACGCTCAGCCGCGCGCTTACACCGTGCTTCCAGGCGCAATACGGCGGCTGGTTGCGCGACGTGGTGTTCACCACCGGGCTGCGCATCCCCGGCGTCAGATGGTTGATGAAGCGCAGCCTTGCGGAACCGCCCGCGCGCGACGCGGCCTTCGCGCCAGCGCCGGTCACCTCACCAGCCAGCGGAGAGCCGCAGGCCTGAACAGCTTTTGCCCTGTCACCATGGGCCTGCTGCCCACGTTCCTCCCCGAGCACCAGTTCAGCGAACAGCATCGCATCGGCATCGATGCGGCGCCCGGCTGCGTGCTCGATGCCGAACGGATCGCCGAGGCGCCCGACGTACGGCCTACACGTCCAGAATGACCAGCGTGCCTGCGCTGCCGGCATCGACGCTGTGCGGCACACCGGCGGGCACCACGTACAGTTCTCCAGGGGAAACCATCACTGCCTCGCCGCCAATGCGCAGCCGCAGTTCGCCGTCGAGCACGAGCAGGCCTTCGGCGTAGTCATGCGCTTCGTCGGGGTATGGCGTACCGTCCATGCGCAGGACCTTGAAGTTGCCGCCGCCAAACCGCTCCACCACGTGGGAAGACCATGCATGGGGCAACGCGTCGGCAACGGCATTGAGATTGATGAGCGGCACGTCGACCTCGGCACGGAAGAAGAAGCGCCGAGCATAGCAGCCACCGCAGAAACAGCAAGGGCGGCGCCGCACGTCTTGCGGCACCGCCCTGGCGCGACAGCCAGACCGGCCGGCGCCTACGCGTCGTATGCCTCGACGCCGATATCGGCCATGGTGCCGAAGCCCTCCGCGGCCTTGAGGTGATCCACACGATAGCCGTGCTTGTACACCGCCACCAGGCGCACTTCGTTGGTCGGCTCGATGTTCAGCTTCATGCGGATGCGCGAGACGTGGCTGTCGATCGTGCGCGTGTATTCCGATGAGTTGCGGCCCCACACCTGGCCAAAGATGTGGTCTCGCGACAGTGTGCGGCCCACGTTCGAGAACAGCAGCAGCGCAAGCTGGAACTCGATGGCCGTCAGCGCGACGGGCTGACCGTGCAGCGTGACCTGCTGGCGCTGGGGGTTGAAGTGATACGGCCCCAACTCGAACGGCAGGCGGCCATACGGAATCGGATACGCGCGACGCAGCAGCGCATCGACGCGCGCACGCAGCTCAGAAATGCGGAACGGCTTGGCGATGTAATCGTCAGCGCCCTGCGTGAGCGCGCGCACCAGGCTCTTTTCGTCTTCCTCGGCCGTCACGAACAGAATGGGGAGCACCTCCTTGTGACGGCCCCGTACGACGCTCAGCACATCGATGCCGAGCATGCCCGGCGTATGCCAGTCGAGGATCAGCATGTCGTACGAGCAGCGCCCGAGCATGCGCAGCAGCGTGGTGCCATCGGTATACGTGACGACTTCGTGGTCGGATTGGGACAGGATCTGGACGATGACTTCGCTTTGGAAGGGGTCGTCTTCGAGCAAGGCGATTCGCATGTTCGGTTCCATGAAAGTTTGCCCACATGCGCGCCAGAATGGCGGCGCCCCTGGCCGGCGCCCGGTCCGCCGTGCTTTCACGCGATCCGTTGCATGTGTTACGTGTTTTCGATTTTCATGGCGAGGTCTGCCACGGACCATGAGAAAAGTCCCAATTTGTGAACATGCTTGCAGACCATTTTCGAGCGTGTCTTGCGCGGGAGATGCGAAAAAAAAAGCCCGGACAACGGGGTCCGGGCGGCGGTGTTTCTCACATGTGACGGGATCAGAAACACCCAAGGGTCTCGTATGCCAGACACGTGCAGCACACCGGGGGACGCGCTGCAACGTCACGGGGTAACGTCAAGGAGGGGATTCCGACGTATTTGTCCGGCAAACGGGAGTGACATGATGCCTCGCGCAGCCCGCAAGCGCGTCGCCCGTGACAATATTTGACATGTCCTTCCCCCGGGCGGCGAACCGGGCATCACGTCGGATCTGCGTTCTCGAGCTCCTGGCGGATCGATTCGGTCAACATGTCGATCAGCAGGCGAACGCGCTTGGGCACGAAGCGAGCAGACGGCGTAACGAGGTGGATCGGCTCCCCGCTCGTGGCGTAATCGGGCAGCACGCGCACGAGGCGCGGCAGCGGCGCATTGGCTCGGGCCACGGCGCTTGCATACAACGGCAGCGGGCCGATGCCGGTGCCGGCCGCGATCAAGGTCTCGAGGTACGAGAGGCTGTCGGCGTTCAGGCGGGCGCGCACGGCAACCGTCTTCAGCCCATCGGGGCCGACGAGGCGCCATTGCGTTTCGCCGCGCCCGCTGCCGCGAAAGTCGAGGCAGCAGTGATCGGCCAGGCCTTGCACGGTCTGCGGTGCGCCGCGGCGCTGCAGGTAATCCGGCGAGGCGAACAAGCCGATACGCAGCACGCCGAGCGGGCGGGCCACCAGCGAGCTGTCTGCCAGGCGCCCGACACGCACCGCCAGGTCGAAGCCCTCCTGCACCAGGTCGACATTGCGCGGGGTGAGCACGACGTCGAGGTCGATGTCCGGATACTGCTGCATGAAGCGTGCGGCCACAGGCGCCACCAGCAACCGCCCGACGTCTTCCGACGACGTGAGACGCACTTTGCCGCGCGGCACATCCTGGAGCTCACCGGCGCAGGTGGTGGCGCGTTCGATCTCTTCCAGTGCGTGCGACGCCACCTGATACAGGCTCTGGCCCGCATCCGTCAGATGCAGCGTGCGTGTGGTGCGCTGTAACAGTCGAACGTTCAAATCCTGCTCGAGGGCCGCAATGCCACGGCTGACCGACGACTTCGGCAAATCGAGCCGCGCCGCCGCCGCGGTGAAGCTCCCCGCCTCCACGACGCGCACGAACAGCGCCAGCTGATTCAGATCCATGGGTTTCCTCCTGATTGGGGCGCCCGCCGGCTTGTGGTTTTCATTGTCTCGCCGTGAGCAACATTTTTTCCCACAATAACCGACTAGTGCAAACAGGGCAACTACCCTACATTCGGGATATGACAAATCCCCAGACCCAGGAGAACGACATGGAAACCCTCGTGCAAGCCCAAGTGCAGCGCGGCCGTCGGGTGGAGCGCATCATCACGGGCCGGCCGACCTCGGATGGCGCCGGCGTGAAGCTCACCCGCGTGCTGACGAACAACCTGCAACGGCGGCTTGACCCGTTCCTGATGCTCGATGCATTCCGCAGCGATGACCCGAACGACTACCTGGCCGGCTTTCCCGACCATCCGCACCGCGGCTTCGAAACGGTGACGTACATGATCGCGGGCCGCATGCGCCACCGCGACAGCGCCGGGCACGAAGGCCTGCTGCAGCATGGCGGCGTGCAGTGGATGACGGCAGGCAGCGGTGTCGTGCACTCCGAAATGCCCGAGCAGGAAGACGGCGTGATGGAAGGCTTCCAGCTATGGCTGAACCTGCCCGCACGCGACAAGATGACGACGCCGTGGTACCGCGACATCCCGTCCGAAGAGATTCCGGAGTTCACGACGCAGGACGGCGTGGCCGTGCGCGTGATCGCCGGGGAGTCGCAAGGCGTACAAGGCGCGATGACGCGCGAAGCGACGCAGCCGCTGTATCTGGACATCACGCTGCCGGCCGGGGCGTCGTTCGCGCAGCCGCTGCCGGAAAAGCACAACGCGTTCGTCTACGTGTTCCGCGGCAGCGCGATGGTGGGCGATGCGCAAGCGCCGGGCAACGCCGGCCTGCAGCGTGTGGACGACAAGCAGATGGCCATCCTGGCCAACACGGAAGGCAGCGACGGCGTGGACATCCGCGCGGACGATGCGCCGGCGCGCGTGCTGCTGATCGCGGGCAAGCCGCTGAACGAGTCGATTGTGCAGTACGGCCCGTTCGTGATGAACACGCAGGAAGAAATCTTCCAGGCCGTGCGTGACTTCCAGGCCGGCAAGTTCGCCTGAGCCTCAAAGAAAAACCGCCGCTCGGTTTCACGAGAGCGGCGGTTCGTCCAGCAGCGCGATCTGTTCGCGCAATTCCAGCACCCGGTCCTGCCAGTAACGTTGCGTGTTGAACCACGGAAACGCGGCAGGAAACGCCGGATCATTCCAGCGACGCGCCAGCCACGCGCTGTAGTGCAGCAGGCGCAGCGTGCGCAGCGCTTCCACCAGATGCAGCTCGCGCGTGTCGAACTCACAGAAGTCCTCGTAGCCGGCGAGCAGGCTGGCCAGCTGCGACTGCATCGATGCGCGATCGCCTGAGAGCAGCATCCACAGATCCTGCACGGCCGGGCCGGTGCGGCTGTCGTCGAAGTCGACGAAGTGCGGGCCGGCCGAACGCAGCGGGTCGCCTTGCCGGGCGTCGTCTTCTTCGATCCAGAGGACGTTGGAGGCGTGGCAATCGCCGTGCAGGCGCAGCAGTGAGACGTCGCCCGCGCGGTCGTAGCAGCGGCGCACGCCATCAAGTGCGGCGTCGGCGACGCTGCGCCAGGCGGGCAGCAGATCGGACGGGATGAAATCGTGTTCGAGCAGCCAGTCGCGCGATTGCACGCCGAAGGTGTCGATGTCGAGCGCGGGCCGCGCCATGAACGGACGCTGCGCGCCGACGGCGTGGATGCGGCCAAGGAAGCGCCCCATCCATTCGAGCGTGTCGTCGCGGTCGATGGCGGGCACGCGGCCGGCGCAGCGCGGGAAGATCGCGAAGTGCCAGCGCCCAAACGCGTGCAGCGTGCGGCCATCGATTTCCAGCGGCGCGATCACAGGGATTTCCGCCGCCGCCAGTTCCGCCGTAAAGGTGTGCTCTTCGACGATCTGCGTGTCGGTCCAGCGGCCCGGCCGGTAAAACTTGACCACCACCGGGGCGCCGTCTTCCACGCCGACCTGGTACACGCGGTTTTCGTAGCTATTGAGCGCGAACATGCGGCCGTCCGGCATCAGCCCGACCTCCGCCAGCGCATCCAGGATGCTGTCGGGCGTCAGGCCGCCGTATGGCGCTTCGGCGGATGCGGGCAGGCCGCTGTCGTCGCTGCCGTGCATGAACGTCAGCCTTTGCGGCCGCCGAGCAATGCAGCGGCCTTGGCGAACAGGCCGTTGAACGGCTGCTTGGCCGGCTGTGCGGTCTTCTGTGCAGGTTGCGCGGCTTGCGTGCTCTGCGCACGACGCGGATGGCCGCCCTGCCCGTTGCCTTGCGCCTGCCCTTGGCGCTGGCCGCGCGCCTGCGATTGGCCATTGCCGCCCCGCGGCTTCGGTGCCGCCTGGCCGTCGCGCTGACCTTGCGCCTGGCGCTGGCGGTTTGCGCCGCCATTGCGGCCTTGGCCTTGGTTCTGCCCCTGGCCACTGCCGGTCGATTCACGGCGCGGCTCGCGGGGCTCTCGCGGAGCACGCGGTTCGCGCGGCGCGGCATTGCCGCCAGCGGCTTGGCGCGGCTGGCCGCGGCCACCGCCCGGGCGACCGCCACGCGCGTTGTTGCGCCCATTCGGAATCGGCTCCGGCGCAATCGTCGGGTCCGGCTCGAAGCCTTCCAGCACGGTGCGCGGCAGCTCGCGCTTGATGAGGCGCTCAATGTCGCGCAGCAGGCCGTGCTCGTCCACGCAGACCAGCGAGATCGCCTCGCCCTGCGCACCCGCGCGGCCCGTGCGGCCGATACGGTGCACGTAGTCTTCCGGCACATTCGGCAGGTCGAAGTTGACCACGTGCGGCAGTTGGTCGATGTCGATGCCGCGCGCGGCGATATCGGTGGCGACCAGCACGCGCAGCGTCCCGGCCTTGAACTCCGTCAGCGCGCGCGTGCGTGCCGATTGGCTCTTGTTGCCGTGAATGGCCAGCGCGGGGATGCCGTCGCGGGTGAGCTGCTCGGCCAGGCGGTTCGCGCCATGCTTGGTGCGCGTGAAGACCAGCACCTGGTGCCAGTCGTTGTCGCGCACAAGCTTGGCGAGCAGTTCGCGCTTGCGCTCGCGGTCGACCGGATAGATGCGCTGCTCGACCGTCTCGGCCGTCGTGTTGCGGCGCGCGACTTCGATCAGCGCCGGCTTGTCGAGCAGACGGTCGGCCAGTTCGCGAATGTCGTCGGAGAACGTGGCCGAGAACAGCAGGTTCTGACGCTTCGGCGGCAGGATGTTGAGGATCTTGCGGATGTCGTGGATGAAGCCCATGTCAAGCATGCGATCGGCTTCGTCCAGCACCAGCAGTTCAATGTGCGACAGGTCGATGGTGCGCTGGCCGACGTGGTCGAGCAGACGGCCCGGCGTGGCCACGACGATATCGACGCCGCGCTTGAGCGCATCGATCTGCGGGTTGATGCCGACGCCGCCGAACATCACCATCGACTTCAGCGGCAGGTATTTGCCATAGGCGCGCACGCTTTCTTCCACCTGCGCGGCAAGCTCACGCGTTGGCGTCAGCACCAGCGCACGGATCGGGAAGCGCATGCCCTGCGGCGTCTGCACCTTGTTGGGCTGCGATGCAGACAGGCGGTGCAGCAACGGCAGCGTGAAACCGGCGGTCTTGCCGGTGCCGGTCTGTGCACCGGCGAGCAGGTCACCGCCCCTGAGGATGGCGGGGATGGCCTGGCGTTGAATCGGAGTGGGTTCTGCGTAGCCGAGTTCGGCCACGGCACGTACCAGCTTGTCTGACAAGCCGAGTTCGGAAAACGACATGGAAAAGCGATTGGACCGGCGTGTCCCGCGCATTCGTTCGTGCGCCAATCGTGGACAAAGCCTGGGTAGGTGACGGGGCGACTGGACCCCGGGGACTGCGAGAAGGGGCGTAGTTTAGCAGGATGCGGGGTGGGGGGTTTTGTTGGTGTTGGTTTTTGGGTTGTGGTGCATCCGTGTTTCGTGCCCGGCAGGGCACGAAACACGGATGGACCACCGCCCCCCCTTCATCCCCCCCGCAAAGCCGCCAAGGGCGCATTCACCACATCCCCCAGCCGCTCAGCCAACGAATACCTGGCCATATAGCGCCGAAAGTGCGCCAGAAACGCCGTCTCCGCTGGCGTCAACCGCCGCTCCTTGTGCCACAGCAAGTACAGGTCGATATCCGCCACCCCTTCCTCCGGCGGCAAGCGCCACAGCCTCTGTTGCGCGAGATCGTCCGCCACGATGTGTTCCGGCAAGCAGCCGATCCCGTAGCCGGCGAACACCAGCCGCTTGATCTCGTCCAGGCTCGGCGAGGTGGCGACGATACGACCGGTGAATCCCTTCTGATCGCGAAACACCGCCAGCGGCGAGAGCGCATCGCCGAGCTGATCACTCATGAAGGAGACGAAGTTCTCGCCGAGCAGGTCGTCGATCGACAGCCCGGTGCGCCCGAACAACCGGTGGTGCCGTCCGCAGAACACGGCATAGCGCTGGCGCAGGAACAGTTGCCGCTCAAGCTTCTCGACCGGCGTCCGGCACAGGCTCAGCCCAATGCCGGCGCGCTTTTGCGCCAGTGCATCGAGGATGTCCGCGCTGCGCATCACGTCCACCTGCAGATCGACGCGCGGGTGATGCCGATGAAACGCCGCGAGGCATTCGTCGTACACGCCCGATTGGATGCGGCTGACGGTCAGCAGATGCAGCACGCCGCTTACATCGGCCTGCGGCTCGCCGAGTTCGGAGCCGAGCCGCGCGACGTTGCCGTAGACATCGGTGGCAATGCGCAGCACATCTTCGCCCGCGCGCGTGAGGCGGAAGCGCGAGCCGCGCCGTTCGATGAGCGTGTGACCGAGCTGATCTTCCAGGCGCCGTAGCGCGAGGCTCACCGCCGGCTGGGTGATGTGCAGCCGCACCGCAGCCCGGCTGATGCTGCGCTCGTGGACGATGGTGAGGAACGTGCGCAGCAGGTTCCAGTCGAGCCGGTCGCTGACGAGTGCGGGGTCGAAGGCAGACGGTTCCATGATGGCCGGTCGTTCCTCTGAATATGAGTTGAATTTATGCGAAGAATAAGTATTCAGAATTTGACTAATACCCGTCAACCGGCAATAAACACGCATCGCCGCCTCGATGCGGCGAGTAAAAAAACTTGCGAGGAGCACCACCATGCAACTGTCTCAACCGAGCGGGCGCCAGCCTGCGCGCGCGGCCACCGCCGCCTTTGTCGGCACCATGATCGAGTGGTACGACTTCTACATCTACGCCACCGCCGCCGCGCTCGTATTCGGGCCGCTGTTCTTCCCGGGCGGCGATCCGTTCCTGAGCACGCTCGCGTCGTTCGGCACGTTCGCGGTGGGCTTCTTCGCCCGGCCGCTCGGCGGCGTGGTGTTCGGCCACTGGGGAGACCGCATCGGCCGCAAGAAAGCCCTGATGATCACGCTCACGATGATGGGCCTGGCGACCATCGGCATCGGCCTGCTGCCGACGTACGCCACCGCCGGCGCCATCGCCCCGGTCCTGCTCGTGGTGCTGCGCGTGGTGCAGGGCATTGCGGTCGGCGGCGAATGGGGCGGCGCGGTGCTGATGGCCGGCGAGCATGCGCCCCAGGGCCGGCGCACGTTCTTTGCCTCGTTCGCGCAGCTGGGCAGCCCGGCCGGGTTGATCCTCTCGCTGCTGGCGTTCCGCCTCGTCACGTCGATGGAGAAAGACGCGTTCATGGACTGGGGCTGGCGCCTGCCCTTCCTGGCAAGCGCGGTGCTGCTGCTCGTGGGCGTGGCGATCCGCCTTGGTGTGAACGAATCGCCCGAGTTTGCGCAGATGCAGGCGCAACGCAAGACGGCCAAGCTGCCGATCGCCGAGGTCTGGCGCACGGCGCGCGTGCCGCTGCTGCTGTGCATCGGCGCCAACACGATCGGCATCGCGGGCGTGTACTTCACCAACACGTTCATGATTGCGTACACGACGCAGTACCTGTCGCTGCCCAAGACGCTGATTCTCGATTGCCTGTTTGCCGTGGCGATCATCCAGTTCCTCGCGCAGCCGCTCGCGGCGTGGCTCTCCGAGAAGCTCGGCGGCGCGCGCTTCCTCAAGCTGATGGCGCTGCTGGCGATGGCCTCGCCGTATCCGATGTTCCTGCTGGTGCAGACGCGCCACGCTCCGCTGATGGTGCTGGGCATTGCGCTGGCCGTGGTGTGCATGGCGAGCTTCTATTCGGTGATCGCGGGCTTCGTGTCGGGTGTGTTCGAGACACGCGTGCGCTACTCGGCGATCTCGCTGTCGTACCAGGTATGCGGTGCGGTGGCGGGCGGGCTCACGCCGCTGGTCGGCACCGTCCTCGCGCAGCGCTTTCACGGCCAGTGGTGGCCGCTGGCGGTGTTCTACACGCTGCTCGCCGGTGTGTCACTGCTGTGCATCGCGGCCATCGATGCACGCCAATGCGGCCGCGCACCGGCTGCCGATGCGGTGAACGCGTAACGATCTCCATCCACCTGCTTCACCATGCTCACGTTTTTCCATCCTGAACAGCTCCTGCACCACCCGCAGAGCTACTACTCGCGCGGCAAGATGCGCACGCCGCAAGAGGTGCCCGACCGCGCGATCCACCTGCTGCAGGCGGCGCGCGATCTCGGCTTCACCATCACGCGACCCGAAGACCATGGCGTGGCGCCGCTCACCGCGGTGCACGGCGAGCCCTACCTGCGCTTCCTGCAGAACGCCCATGCCGAATGGCAGCGGCTGCCCGAAGACTGGGGCGACGAGGTGATGTCCAACATCTTCGTGCGTGAACCGAACGCGCTGCGCGGCGTGCTGGCCCAGGCGGCACGGTACCTGGCCGACGGCAGTTGCCCCGTGGGGGAGAACACGTGGCGATCGGCCTACTGGTCTGCACAGAGCGCAGCGGCCGGTGCGCAGGCCATCCTCAACGGCGAGCGCATGGCGTATGCGCTGTGCCGCCCGCCGGGGCATCACGCCCGACGCGAGGCCGCTGGCGGTTTCTGCTACCTGAACAACGCTGCCATCGCCGCGCAGGCGCTGCGCGGGAGGTTCCAGCGCGTCGCCATTCTCGACACCGACATGCACCATGGCCAGGGCATCCAGGAAATCTTCTACGACCGCGCCGATGTGCTGTACGTCTCCATCCATGGAGACCCGACCAACTTCTACCCCGTCGTCGCCGGTTTTGACGACGAGCGCGGCACCGGCGACGGCCTGGGCCTGAACGTGAACCTGCCGATGCCGCATCGCTCGCCGGAATCGGTGTTCTTTGACAAGCTCGACCAAGCGCTGGCCGCGCTGGCACGCTTCGAGCCTGACGTGCTGGTGCTCTCGCTCGGCTTTGACATCTACCGCGAAGATCCGCAATCGCAGGTGGACGTATCCACCGAAGGCTTTGGTCGTCTTGGGCAGGCCATCGGCGCGACCGGCTTGCCGACGCTGGTGGTGCAGGAAGGCGGGTATCACCTCGCCACCCTCGCACAGAACGCCGCAGCATTCTTTGGCGGGCTTCAAGCGCCGCTTCGGCCGGCCGGCTGACCTCCCGCCCGGGCGCAAGCGCTTCGGCCCTGCGCCGAATGTTTGCGCCCACTCTCCATGCGGGGCCCGTCCCACCGGCGTCCCCGCCGAAACCTCTCCCCCTCTAGAGTGCTTGCTCGAATCGCACGCTTGGCGTTTTCAAACGTCTGTTCCTAACATGCCCGAGCAACACAAATACACATGTTTGAATCGTGCGTTCGAGCGCTGCAATGCAGCAATCGCGCGCCGGTATCGGACCAAAACAAGAGGTTGGAGACATGGGACGTCCTGGAGCAGGAGACACCAAGGGCCGCATTCTGGAAGCCACCGAACTGCTGTTCATCGAGTTCGGCTACGAGGCGATGTCGTTGCGGCAGATCACGGCGCGCGCCAAGGTCAACCTGGCGGCGGTCAACTACCACTTCGGCAGCAAGGAAGCGCTGATGCAGTCGGTGCTCGGACGCCGGCTCGATCCGCTCAACACGCGCCGGCTCGCCCTGCTGACCGCCTGCGAGGAGCGCTGGACGAAGGAGCAGCTTTCCTGCGATCACGTGCTGGGCGCGCTGTTCGTGCCGGCCTTGCAGATGGCGCGCAATCCGGAAACGGGCGGCCCCGCCTTCCTGCGCCTGATGGGCCGCGTGTACTCCGACACCTCGCCGTTCGTGCAGAACTACCTGCTTGGCCACTACGCGCCGGTCTTCGATCGGTTCTTCGAAGCCTTCTCCCGTGCGTTGCCGCACGTGCCGCGCCCGGAACTCGGCTGGCGCCTGCACTTCGCGCTCAAGGCGCTGGCAGGCGTGCTGGCGGGTGACGACCTGAACAACCTGCTGCCGCTGTTCACGCAGGGCAAGCCGATGAACGATGCATCGCTGCTGGCACGCCTGACCGCGCTGGTGGTGGCCACATTGAATGCGCCGTTGCCGGGCGAGGCGGGAGCGCTGGACCAGGTGGTCGAGCTGGCCGAAGCGCAGGTGCCCACACCGGTGGCACATGCCGACGACGCGGCCGGCGGCAACGATGGCGGCCACGGCGGCGCCGGCCGTCAGGGCGGCCGCCTGACGGAGCGCAGCGCCACGCCGGCCACCGCATCGCCATTCCCGGGCGATCTCTTTGGCCGCACGCCTGGCGCACGCACCGCCATGCAGCAACACGACGGACTGAACGTCGATGAACACGGCGATCACGACGACGAGGCCGACACCTCGGCTGCACCGACCGCACGCACACGGGCCTTGGCCATCCGCCGCAGCAACGCGGCGCGCGCGATCTTCCCGGCCAACCCGATGCGCCCGTGGCGCAGTCCGGGAGCCTGACCGCCCCGGTACTCGCCGCGCGGCGCCGTCGCGCCCAGGCACGGCAGTCGCTCGGGCGCTGGCGTGATGCCGCCCGCCGACACGTACGGCACATGAACGCATCCAACGGAGACCCTCATGACGACGATCTGGATCGTCCTGCTTTGCATCGCCGCGCTCGGGCTTGCCAGCATGGAAGCCTCGGCGCCCGCCTGGCTGATCATGACCGGCGTGTGGCTGGCCGCCGGCGCGTGGCTCGGCCTCGTGGGCCCGGCGGCGACCACCGTACTCGCCATCGTCTTCGTGCTGCCTGCGCTGGTGCTCGCGATCAAGCCGCTGCGCCGCGCTCTGATCACCCGGCGCGTGCTGGCGATGTTCCGCAAGATCATGCCGGAGATGTCGCAGACCGAACGCGACGCCATCGAGGCCGGCACGGTCTGGTGGGATGCCGAACTGTTCTCGGGCCGGCCGAACTGGTCGCGCCTGCTGTCTTCACCGCAGCCTCGCCTGTCGCCCGAAGAACAATCGTTCCTCGACGTGGAAACCGAGAAGCTCTGCGACCTGGCCAACGACTGGGAGAGCACGCAGATCTGGCAGGACATGTCGCCCGAAGCGTGGGCGTATGCCAAGGAGGCCGGCTTCCTCGGCATGATTATCCCGAAGGAGTACGGCGGCAAAGGGTTCTCGGCCTATGCGCACTCGCAGGTCGTGATGAAGCTGGCAACGCGGTGCTCGGCGGCCACCGTGTCCGTCATGGTGCCCAACTCCCTGGGGCCGGCCGAGCTGCTGCTGCACTACGGCACCGAGGCACAGAAGAACCACTACCTGCCGCGCCTCGCCCGCGGTGAGGAGATTCCCTGCTTTGCGTTGACCAACGCGTATGCGGGATCCGATGCGGCGGCCATCCCGGATGTCGGCGTGGTCTGTCGCGGCATGCACGAAGGCCGCGAGACGCTTGGTTTTCGCGTGACCTGGAGCAAGCGCTACATCACGCTCGGCCCCATTGCGACGGTGCTGGGCCTGGCCTTCCGCGCGGTCGATCCGGATGGCCTGCTCGGCGGCGACAAGGAGCCCGGCATCACGTGCGCGCTCATCCCGACCCAGCATCCGGGCGTGAACATCGGCCGCCGCCATTGGCCGCTGAACGCGGTGTTCCAGAACGGCCCGAACTGGGGCAAGGATGTGTTCATCCCGATCGACTGGGTGATCGGCGGGCAGGCGCAGGTCGGCCGCGGCTGGCGCATGCTGATGGAATGCCTCGCTGCGGGCCGCGCGATCTCGCTGCCGTCGTCCAACGTGGGGCTGGCCAAGCTGGCGGTGCGCAGCACGGGCGCCTATGCCGCCGTGCGCCGCCAGTTCCGCACCCCCATCGGCAAGTTCGAGGGCATCCAGGAGGCGCTCGGCCGCATGGGCGGCAATCTCTACATGATGGATGCGGCGCGGCGCCTGTCTGCGCTTGCCGTGGACCTCGGCGAGAAGCCTTCGGTCATCTCCGCCATTGCCAAGTACCACGTCACCGAACGGGCGCGCGATGTGGTCAACGATGCGATGGACATCGTCGGCGGCAAGGGCATCTGCATGGGGCCGAACAACTTCCTGGCGCGCGCGTATCAGCAGGTGCCGATCGCGATCACGGTGGAAGGCGCGAACATCATGACGCGCTGCCTGATCATCTTCGGGCAGGGCGTGATCCGCTGCCATCCGTACGTGCTGCGCGAGATGACCGCCGCGCAAGGCGCCGACTCGCCCGAGACGCTGCGCGCGTTCGATGCAGCGCTGTTCGGCCACGGCGCCTTCATCGCGGGCAACTTCGTGCGGGCGTTCCTGCATGCGCTGTCGGGCGGCCGCGTGGCGCCGGCGCCAGGCAACGCCGCGCCCGAGATGCAGCGCTATTACCGCGCCGTGAACCGCTTCTCGACGGCGCTGGCACTGCTGTCGGACGTGGCGATGTTCACACTGGGCGGCACACTCAAGCGCCGCGAGAGCATCACCGGGCGCCTTGGCGACATCCTCTCGCAGATGTACCTGGTCTCGGCTGCACTCAAGCGCTTCGAAGACGAAGGCCGCCCGGCCGAAGATGCACCGCTCGTGCATTGGTCGGTGCAGGATGCGCTGGTGCGTGCGCAGGACGCGCTCGACGGCGTGCTGGCGAACTTCCCGAGCGCGGGCATCGCCGGATTGCTTCGCGCGATGATCTTCCCGTTCGGTGCCCCGTATCGCAAACCGTCGGATGCGCTTGCGGCGCAGGTGGCCGAACTGATGCAGACGCCGGGGGCCGCACGCGATCGCCTGCTGGCCGATTCGTACTGCCCCACGCCCGACATCGACCCGATCGCCTACGGCGAAGAAGCCTTCCGCCTGCAGCCGACCGTGGACGCCATCGAGCAGCGCCTGAAACCCGCCATCCGCGAGGGGAAGCTTCCGCCCGTGCCGCAGAGCCTCCCCGACTTTGAAGCGTGGATCGCGCAAGCCGTGGCACAGAAGCTCATCGACGAGGCGGAACGCAAGCAGTTGTGCGACTACGCGCGCTTCGGCGAACACGCCGTCGCCGTGGATGACTTCCCGCCGGACTTCAACCTGCTGGCCGACCTGCAGCGCCGCAAGGATGCGCTCGACGCGTTGCAGACCACTGAGCGCCGCGCGGCGTAACACCACCAACGCGCCACCACACAACCACAACGATGCAAGACAAGTACCTCGATTTCGTCGGTTCCGGTTTCGGCAAGTGGCTCTCGGCCAACCTGGGCCTGCCGCAGCCGGTGCCGCTGCGCCGCTATCGGCCGGGAGAGCCGGAATTCGTCGGCCCGTTCCTGGTGGGTGCGGCACCGGGCGGCGCGATGCGCGAGGTGCTCGCCGCGCTGTTTGCCGGGATCGGTGTGCCGACACGCTTTCATGAAAGCGATCCGGAATGGCTCGGCGCGGCCAACCGGCATGGGCAGATCACAGGCCGCTTCGTCGCGCCGACGGGCAAGGACGGCGATGCGTTCGACCGCATCGGCGGCATCGTCTTCGATGCAACGAGCATCACCTCCATTGACGGGCTCGACGCGCTGTACCACGTCTTCCACGACGGTGTGCGCGCGATCGGACGCTGCGGCCGCGTAGTCGTGATCGGACGCCCACCCGAACGCTGCAGGACACCGGAGGCCGCCATTGCCCAGCGTGCGCTCGAAGGGCTGACCCGTTCGCTCGGCAAGGAAATCCGGCGCGGCTGCACGGCACAGCTCGTCTACGTTGCGGCAGGCGCCGAAGGCGCGGCGGAATCGACGTTGCGCTTCCTGCTGTCGGCGCGCTCGGCCTATGTGTCGGGGCAGGTGGTGCGCGTTGGCGCCGCGGTGCCGCGCTCGGTGGATTGGCAAAAACCGTTGGCCGGGCGCACCGCGCTGGTCACGGGCGCGTCGCGCGGGATCGGTGCTGCCATTGCGCACGTGCTCGCGCGCGACGGTGCGCGGGTCCTGTGTCTCGACGTGCCAGCCGCGCAGGACGGGTTGAACAGCGTCGCCCAGGAGATCGGCGGCGAAGCGCTGGCGTATGACATCGCCGCGCCGCAGACGCCTGCCCTGCTCGCACAGCAGATCGCCGCGCTCGGAGGCATCGACGTCCTCGTGCACAACGCCGGCATCACGCGCGACAAGACGATCGCCCGCATGACCGAAGCCGCATGGCGGGCCGTGCTCGACATCAACCTGGCAGCGCAGCTGCGCATCAACGAGGCGCTGCTCGCGGCCAACGCGTTGCGCTCGGGCGGCGCCATCGTCTGCGTGTCGTCCATCAGCGGCATTGCGGGCAACCTCGGGCAGACCAACTACGCGACGTCCAAGGCAGGCGTGATCGGCCTCGTGCAGGCGAGCGCGCCGCTGCTGGCCGAACGTGGGATCACCATCAACGCCGTCGCGCCCGGCTTTATCGAGACGCAGATGACGGCGGCCGTACCGTTCGCAATCCGCGAAGCGGGCCGCCGCATGAACGCGATGAGCCAGGGCGGCCAGCCGGTCGACGTGGCCGAAGCGATTGCGTGGTTTGCAAACCCCGCCTCGAACGGTGTGACCGGCAACGTCGTGCGCGTGTGCGGCCAAAGCCTGCTCGGAGCCTGAGACGACCATGCGCGCCACCCCCACCGCACGCCTGCCCGCCACGCCGTTCACTGCCACGCAGACGCTGGTGACGGAAGCGCCGTCGCCCGGCACGCTGGCATGGCGGGCGCTGCTGTCGCAACGCAAGGGCAAGCGCGGCGGGCCGCTGCCGCGCCGCACGCTGGTCCGCCAGGAGGTGCCGCTCGATGCCGCGCACATCGCGCAATACGGGGCGGTGTGCGGCTTTTCGCCGGCGCACGGCGTGCCGATGACGTATCCGCATGTGCTGGGCTTTCCGCTGCAGCTCATGCTGATGACGGAGTCGGCGTTTCCGTATCCGGTGATCGGCCTGGTGCACCTGTGCAACACGATCCGGCAGCACCAGCGCCTGCAGATCGGCGAGCGCGTGCGGGTGGAGGTGCGCCCGCGGCGGCTGTTCCAGCATCCGCGCGGACAGGCGTTCGCCATCGAGACGGCCATTGTCCGGACGGGCGCGGTGGTGTGGGAATCGCTGTCCACGTATCTGCGCGTTGGCGTGCAATCGCCGCAGGGGGCGCCGCTGATTGCGCTGCCCGCGGCGCAAGGTCTGTCGCCCGACGGCCACTGGGACGTGCCTGCCGACACGGGCCGCCGCTACGCGGGCGTATCGGGCGACTGGAACCCGATCCACGTCTCGGCCATCGGCGCGAAACTGTTCGGCTTTGCGCACCCGATCGCTCACGGCATGTGGACGAAGGCGCGCGCCGTGGCGGCGTTGCTGCCGGCCACGCCGCTCACGGCAGGCGAGGTCGTCGCCGAGTTCAAGACGCCGCTTTCGCTGCCGGGCGCGGCCACGCTGTGGCAGGCCGAAGCCGCGACACCCGGGCGCGCCTTTGAGGTGCGCAACATCGCGGGCGACAAACCCTATTTGCGCGGCGTGCTCACGCTGCTGCCGGCACAACAGAAACACACCGGAGACTGAACCCATGCTCGTGAATGCGCAGGGCAGCGCGCAGGTGCGCCGCGTCGCCATCCTCGGCGGCAACCGCATCCCGTTCGCCCGCTCGAACACCGCCTACGCCACGGCATCGAACCAGCAGATGCTGACCGCCGCCATGCAGGGCCTGATCGACCGTTTCAACCTGCATGGCCAGCGGCTTGACGAAGTGGTGGCCGGCGCGGTCATCAAGCACGCACGCGACTTCAACCTGGCGCGCGAGACGGTGCTCTCCACCACGCTGGCCAGGCAGACGCCCGCCTACGACGTGCAGCAGGCGTGCGGCACCGGCCTCGAAGCCGCCATCCTCATCGCCAACAAGATTGCGCTGGGGCAGATCGACGTGGGCATTGCCGGCGGCACGGATACCACGTCCGACGCGCCCATCGGCCTGAACGAAAAGATGCGCAAGGTGCTGCTGGAGGCCAATCGCGCCAAGTCCACCGGCGCACGCATCAAGGCGCTTGCCGGGCTGCGGCCGTCGATGTTCGTGCGCCCGCTGCTGCCGCGCAACAGCGAGCCGCGCACGGGCCTGTCGATGGGCGAGCACTGCGAACTGATGGCCAAGCGCTGGGGCATCCGCCGCGAAGACCAGGACGCCCTCGCGCTGCGCAGCCACCAGAACCTGAGCGCCGCCTACGAGCGCGGCTTCTTCACCGACCTGATGACCGCCCACCTCGGGCTCGACCGCGACAACAACCTGCGCACCAACCTCACCATCGAACAACTGGCGAAGTTGCAGCCGGTGTTCGACCGCAGCGAGGCCGGCACGCTGACCGCAGGCAACTCGACCCCGCTGACCGACGGCGCATCGTGCGTGCTGCTCGCCAGCGAGGAATGGGCGCGCACGCACAACCTGCCCGTGCTCGCCTACATGACCTGCGCCGACACGGCCGCCGTCGACTTCTTCAGCGGCACCCCCGAGCAGAACGAAGGCCTGCTGATGGCGCCGGCCTATGCCGTCTCGCGGATGCTGCAACGCGCGGGCCTGACGCTGCAGGACTTCGACTACTACGAGATCCACGAGGCCTTTGCCGCGCAGGTGCTGTGCACGCTCGCGGCGTGGGAGTCGCCCGAGTACTGCCGGGAAAAGCTCGGCCGCAGCAGCCCGCTCGGCAGTATCGACCGCAGCAGGCTGAACGTGAACGGCAGCTCCCTCGGCACCGGCCACCCGTTTGCCGCCACGGGCGGGCGCATCGTCGCCACGCTCGCCAAGATGCTGGCGCAGCGCGGCAGCGGGCGGGGGCTGGTGTCGATCTGCGCGGCAGGCGGCCAGGGCGTGGTCGCCATCCTGGAGCGCCCCGAAAACATGTCGCATTGAACCGACGGGCCTACGGGAACGGCCCGCTCATCCAACCCGCGCGGCACATAACAAAACCATGCCGCGTTTCATGGACGGAGACACCATGAACACCGTTGCCGACCGCAGCAATCTGACCGACCGCATCTGGCTGAAGTCGTATCCCGAAGGCGTGCCTGCCGAGATCGACCCCGACCGCTACCACTCCCTGGCCGAGGTGTTTCGCGAATCGGTGGAGAAATACCGCACCCGCGTCGCCTACGTGAGTGTCGGCACGGAGATGACCTACGACGAATGCGAACGCCAGGCGAAGCACTTCGCGGCATGGCTGCAGTCGCGCGGCGTGAAGAAGGGCGACCGCGTGGCAATCATGCTGCCCAACAGCCTGCAGTACCCGGTGTGCCTGTTCGGCACGCTGCTGGCCGGCGCCATCGTCGTCAACGTGAACCCGCTGTACACGGTGCCCGAACTGGCGCACCAGTTGCGCGATTCCGGCGCGCAGACCATCGTCGTGCTGGAGAACTTCGCGCGCACGCTGGAGCAGGCCTTGCCTGGCACCCAGGTGCGCAACATCGTCATCACCGGCATTGGCGACCTGATGGGCGGCGCGCTCAACCTCAAGGGCCGCGCGCTGAACTTCGTGATGCGCCACGTGCAGAAGCAGGTGCCGCCGTACACGCTGCCCTCCCCCGTCTGGCTGCGCGATGCGCTGGCCACGGGACGCTCGCGCACGCTGCAGCCGGTGCAGCTGGAACCCCAAGACATCGCCTTCCTGCAATACACCGGTGGCACCACGGGCGTGGCCAAGGGCGCGATGCTGACCCACCGCAACATCATCGCGAACCTGCTGCAGGCGGAAGTGTGGTCCAAGGGCATGCTCTCGGATGAGGCGGAGACCAACGTCACGCTGCTGCCGCTGTATCACATCTTCTCGCTCACGGTGAAC
Source organism: Ralstonia sp. RL (assembly GCF_001683835.1). Lineage (NCBI taxonomy): Bacteria > Pseudomonadati > Pseudomonadota > Betaproteobacteria > Burkholderiales > Burkholderiaceae > Ralstonia > Ralstonia sp. RL. The sequence goes on from NZ_LWRX01000225.1 coordinate 28,635, forward strand.
CTGCTGATGTTCATGACCATGGGCGGGCGCAACATCCTGATCGCCAATCCGCGCGATACCAAGCGCGTGCTGTTCATCCTCCGCAAGGAACGCTTCTCGGGCATCGCGGGCGTCAACACGCTGTTCAACGCGCTGCTGGAAGACCCGGAATTCGCCAACCGCGACTTCTCGGCCATGAAGATCACCATCGGCGGCGGCATGGCCGTGCAGCGCGCGATTGCAGAGCGCTGGAAGAAGGTCACCGGCCACACCATCGTCGAAGGATATGGGCTGACGGAATGCTCGCCGGTCGTGTCGATGAACCCGCCGGACATCACCGAGTTCAGCGGCACGATCGGCCTGCCGGCACCGTCCACGGAAGTGCGCTTCAAGCGCGACGACGGCACCATCGCACCGATCGGTGAACCCGGCGAGCTGCAGGTGCGCGGCCCGCAGGTCATGCGCGGCTACTGGCAGCGCCCGGACGAGACCGCGAAGGTGATCGACGCCGACGGGTGGTTCTCCACCGGCGACATCGGCGTGATGGACGCCAACGGCTACATCCGGCTGATCGACCGCAAGAAGGACATGATCCTCGTCTCGGGCTTCAACGTGTACCCGAACGAAATCGAGGACGTGGTGGCGCTCCATCCCGGGGTGCTCGAGGTGGCCGCCATCGGCGTGCCGGACCCGGTGGCGGGCGAACGCGTGAAGATCATCGTCGTGCCACGCACCGGCGCGCTCACGGAAGCCGCGCTGCTCGAACACTGTCGTGCGCATCTGACCGGCTACAAGATGCCGCGCATCGTCGAGTTCCGCCACGAAGAACTGCCCAAATCGACCGTCGGAAAGATCCTGCGCCGCGAACTGCGCGATGCCGACCCCGACATCCAGCGCGCCCGGGCCGCGCAGGCACAGCAATGAGTACAACGACCATCGCACGGGAGACCCGCATGCAGCTGCGCACCCTCGTCCTGGTGGCCGCACTGGCCTGGAGCGCCGCGGCCCAGCCGCAGACGCCGGAGGCCTCTGCCCCAGCCGCCGGCACCGCAACGCCGTCCGCCGCCATCGGCAGCTTTGCCGCCATGGACGTCGCCAGACAGACGGCATGGCTCGGCAGCCAGGTCCACGCCAATGCCTTCGCCAACTGGTCCGACGAGGACATCCTCGCCATGGCCCAGGCCATGAAGCCCGAGACGCTGGTGCGCTGGCTGCGCGCCGAAGTCGCCAAGCTGCCCGAGTACGAATACCGCATGCGCCGCCAGGAGCGCGTGAAAGAACAGTGGCAAAGCCAGCCCTCCCTCATGCTGGTGCGCTACCGCAACGCGCCGCGCCAGGTGTATGCGCGCTGGCTCAAGGGCGGCGCGCATGCCGGGCAGGAAATCCTCTACGACGAGACTGTGCGCAAGGACGAGATGTACGGCCACCTGGGCGGCGTCTTCGGCTTTGCGGCCATCTGGAGTGCGCTGGATGGCGCGCTGGCGAAATCGCAGTCCAACCACACGGCGCGGGAGCTGGGCCTGCAGTTCATCGTCGATTCCGTCGAGCGCGACGGACGCGCGCATGTCGCGGCCGGCGGCACCGGCAAGTTCAACGACGCCCGGGTCGTCACCGAAAACGGCGAGCGCATGCTGCGGCTGACCTGGGATGCGCCCGGCGGGCCGCCGGCGTTCTACGCCAAGCGCGTGAGCCTGTATTTCGACCTCCGGAACCCATGGGTTCGCATCGAAGAATCGTGGGACGAATCGGGCAACCAGCTCGAGAAAATCGTCATCGAAAGCGTGACGCGCAAGACGTGGAGCGACCAGACCTTCAACCCCAAAAACCCGGAATACAAGTTTTAGTGCACCGCCCGCGGACCGTTGTGCACCAAGGCACCGCCGGCCGGCGGACGGTATGAAACGAGACTAGGGGAAACCCCTTGTTGCGTGCGTACCAGCTAGAGGAAAGCTTCGGTCAATCCGGCGAAAACGCTGCGTTATGCTGCGAAAACACAAATCGCCCCACCCGGCGAAATAACAATCCCATCCAGAGAGACAACCACATGAACCGCACTGCCCGCCGCTTTGCCGCAGCGCTTGCCTGCGCTGCCGCCAGCACCTTCGCTGGCTCCCTGGCCCATGCCCAATCCACCGCCGAGGCCAATGTCGCCGCAAGCGCCAGCACGGGCGCCGAAGGCTCCGGCGGCGGTGGCGGCGGGTTCGGCAAGTTCATGGACGACTACGTCTGGGGCCGCAACGTGATGGCGATGGGCTGGTTCTACATCCGCCCGATGGACTCCGCCACGCCGCTGACGACCACCACCAGCGCGCTGGGCCTGGGCACGTACCAGTCGCCGGGAACTGACGTGAAAGTCAGCAACGCCAACACGCTGTCGCTCACGTTCACGCACTTCTTTACCGACAACCTCGCCGGCACGTTCGTGGGCGGCGTACCGCCGAAATTCAACCTCTACGGCAGCGGCAACGTGATCGCGCCGGTGCCCGTCGTCGGTCCGCTCACACTCATCAACCTGGGCCTGCCGCAGAACAACCCCGTCGCGACCGTGCGCGAGTGGAGCCCGGCCATCGTCGCGCAGTACTACTTCGGCACCAAGGAGAGCAAGTTCCGCCCGTTCCTCGGTGCCGGCGTGAGCTACAACTTCTTCACCAACCTGCGCCTGAACTCGAACTTCGTGAATGCGCTGCAGAACCTCGGGCAGGTCCTGCAGCTCGGCATGGGCCAGGTCCCGACCGGGCCGGCCAAGGTGACAGCGGAAACGTCGAGCTCCTGGACGCCGGTGGCCAACGTGGGCGTGTCGTATGAATTCGCCAAGAACTGGACTGCCATCGGCACCGTGTCGTACCTGCCGCTGAAGACGACCTCGACGATCACGATCCGCAGCCAGCAGGGCCAGGTGCTGGCCGTCAACAAGACCGACATCAAGGTCGACCCGATCGTCTTCGGGCTGGCGATCGGTTACAAGTTCTAAGTGGCCGACCGGCCGGCCGTGCTGGCCGGGCCATTGATCCACGGCAAACGCCACCTCCGGGTGGCGTTTTTCGTTGCGGCGCGACCCGATATGATGGCGGGAGTTTGCTGCCGCCCTTCTGGCCAGCCGTCCCACCTTTCCTGCCCCGCCCATGACCCAGCCTTCCATCGCCATCGTCGGAGCCGGCATTGCCGGTGTTGCCTGTGCCAATGCGCTCGCCGCGGAGGGCATCGCCGCCACGGTCTACGAGCGTGCCGGCGGCGTGGGCGGCCGGCTGGCCACCACGGTGCTGCCCGAGGGGGCGCCCGCCTATGCGTTCGACCACGGCGCGCAGTCGTTCAACGTACGCAGCGAGGCCTTCCGCCGCGCAGTGGACGCGGCCCGCCGGCAGGGCTCGGTGATGCCCTGGCCGGCACGCTGGGGCCATCGCACCGCAGACGCGCTGCAGCCCGACACGCGCGACGAAGCCCGCTACGTCGGCCTGCCCGGCATGGGCGCGCTGGTGCGCAGCCTCGCCACGCCGCTCGACGTGCGATTCGGCCATGCCGTCACGCGCGTGGCCCACGACGGCCGCCGCTGGACCCTCGAGCGCCACGGCGCGGAAGCCGTCCACGCCGACATCGTCGCCCTCGCCCTGCCGGCGCCCGAGCTGCCGGCGCTGTTCCATGGCGCAACGCCGGCCTCGTTGCAGGAGACCATCGCCCCGGTCGGCTACGCCCCGTGCTGGGCGCTGATGATGGGCTTCGCCCAACCGCTGAGCGTGCCCTACGACGGCATCCGCATCGACGATGACATGCTCGCCTGGGCCGCCCGCGACAATACCAAGCCGGGCCGCGTGATGGTCGACGAATCGTGGGTCGTGCATGCGTCGCCGGGCTGGTCTGCCGCGCACGCGCACGACACCCCGGAGCAGGCGCTGCACGCCATGCATGCCCGCTTTGCCGAGGTCTTCCCCGGCATGCCGGAGCCGGACGTGATGGCCGCGCACCTGTGGCCGCACGCGCTCGTGGAGCAGCCCGCCGGCGTGCCGTGCCACTGGGACGCCGCCACCCGCCTGGGCGCCTGCGGCGACTGGTGCGAAGGGCCGCGCGTGGAGGCCGCCTTCCTCAGCGGTGTCGCGCTGGCCGCACAGATTGCCGGGGCGCGATAGGAACCCACCTGCCGGCGTTACAATGTCGGGTTGTCTCGTGTTTCGTGTGCCGGGTCGCTCACCCGGCGGTGGCTTTCCCCTGACGACGCCATGCGCACCCGACGCCAAGTCCTCGCCCTAGCCTTTGCCGCCGCCGCTGCAGCGGCAACGGTTTCGCTGTCCGCCCGTGCGCAGGTGCTGCGCAATATCCCGGCGACGGCGCCGGCGGCCCAGTTGACCGTCAATTCGGCCAACACCGGCACGCTGAGCACCGGCAGCACCGGCCTGGTCCGCATCCTGCTGCTCGGTTTCGGCAGCAGCAGCGCCGATATCCGCTTCGCTCCGGGTGTGCGGATCCTGTCGCTGGACGGGCGCCTGCTGCCGCCGGGTTCGGTGGTCGGCCAGACGTTCAAGGTGCGCTACCAGCTCGACCTGTATCAGCAGCTGCTGACCGCCTGGGTGGTCAGCGACGAGGATTACAAGGCCGCGGTGGCCGCGCAGGCCCAGAGCCCGTCGCAATAGCGCAGTCCGCAACCCCACGAAATACGTGCCCCCAGGTCAACCACTGTGAACGGCACATGAAAAAAGTCTTCATCAAAACCTACGGCTGCCAGATGAACGAGTACGACTCGGACAAGATGTCCGACGTGCTCAATGCGGCTGAAGGCCTCGTCCCCACCGACTCGCCCGAAGATGCGGACGTGATTCTCTTCAACACGTGCTCCGTGCGCGAAAAGGCGCAGGAAAAGGTGTTTTCCGAACTCGGTCGCGTGAAAGCGCTCAAGGCGCTCAAGCCGGACCTCGTGGTGGGCGTGGGCGGCTGCGTCGCGAGCCAGGAAGGAGCGTCCATCGTGGCGCGCGCGCCTTACGTGGACGTCGTCTTCGGCCCGCAGACGCTGCACCGCCTGCCGGAGTTGATCGCCGCGCGCCGCCGCACGGGCCGCTCGCAGGTCGACGTGTCGTTCCCCGAGATCGAAAAGTTCGACCACCTGCCGCCGGCGCGCGTGGAAGGCGCCACCGCGTTCGTGTCGATCATGGAAGGCTGCTCGAAATACTGCAGCTATTGCGTGGTGCCGTACACGCGCGGCGAGGAGGTCTCCCGCCCGTTCGACGACGTGCTCGCCGAGGTGGCCGGCCTGGCCGAACAGGGCGTGCGCGAAGTCACGCTGCTGGGCCAGAACGTCAACGCCTACATCGGCAAGATGGGCGACACGAACGAGCGGGCCGATTTCGCGCTGCTGCTCGAATACGTGGCCGAGATTCCCGGCATCGAGCGCATCCGCTACACGACGAGCCATCCGAAGGAATTCACCTCGCGCCTGATCGAGGCGTACGCGACCAACCGCAAGCTGGTCGACCACCTGCACCTGCCCGTGCAGCACGGCTCCGACCGCATCCTGATGGCGATGAAGCGCGGCTACACGGTCCTCGAATACAAGAGCATCATCCGCAAGCTGCGCGCGATCCGGCCGAACATCTCCATCGCCACGGACTTCATCGTCGGCTTCCCGGGCGAGACCGATGCGGACTTCGCCAAGACGATGGACCTGATTCACGAAATCGGGTACGACAACTCGTTCAGCTTCATCTACAGCCCGCGCCCCGGCACGCCGGCGGCCAACCTGCAGGACGACACGCCGCACGCGGTAAAGCTCGAGCGCCTGAAGCTGCTGCAATCGACCATCGACGCCAACATGGTTCGCATCAGCGAGGGCATGGTCGGCAGCGTGCAGCGGATTCTCGTGGAAGGCCCGTCGCGCAAGGACCCGACCGAACTGCACGGCCGCACCGAGAACAACCGCGTGGTCAACTTCGCCCTGCCCGATCTGCCGCAGGCGCGCCGCGACCAGCTCGTCGGCCAGATGCTGGACGTGCGCATCGTCCATGCGTATCCGCACTCGCTACGCGGCGAAGTGGTGGCGGACGCGGTCAACTGATCATCGACACAGACCGATTTGATGAAACCGACCCTCGCTGAATTCACCGCGCCCAAGAACGACAACGCGCGCCTGCAGAACCTGTGCGGGCCGCTCGATGAGAACCTGCGGCAGATCGAGCAGGCGCTGGACGTGACGATCAACCGGCGCGGCAGCAAGTTCACCGTGCGCGGCGCCAACGCGCAAGGCGCAGCGAATGCCCTGGAAACGTTCTACAACGCCGCGCGCGAGCCGCTGTCGGTGGATGACATCCAGCTTGGCCTGGTCGAGACGCGCCAGGTGGCCGCACACGGCGCACACCTGCCGGCGTCCCACCTCGAAACGTCGGACGGCAACGACCTCTCGCCGGTGCTGCATACGCGCCGCACCGACCTGCACGGCCGCACGCCGATGCAGCGCCAGTACCTGCGCCACATCCTCTCGCACGACCTGTCGTTCGGCATCGGCCCGGCGGGCACGGGCAAGACCTACCTGGCCGTTGCCTGCGCGGTGGATGCTCTCGAGCGCGACGCCATCAAGCGCATCGTGCTGACGCGCCCAGCCGTGGAAGCCGGCGAGCGGCTGGGTTTCCTGCCCGGCGACCTCGCCCAGAAGGTGGACCCGTACCTGCGTCCGCTGTACGACGCGCTGTACGACCTGCTCGGCTTCGACAAGACGCAGAAGATGTTCGAGCGGCAGATGATCGAGATCGCGCCGCTCGCCTACATGCGCGGCCGCACGCTCAATCACGCATTCATCATCCTCGACGAAGCGCAGAACACCACGCCTGAGCAGATGAAGATGTTCCTCACGCGGATCGGCTTCGGCTCCAAGGCCGTCATCACCGGCGACACCACGCAGATCGACCTGCCGCGCGGACAGAAGAGCGGCCTGGTGGAAGCGCAGCATGTGCTGCGCGACGTGCGCGGCGTGGCAATGACCCGCTTTTCCAGCATCGACGTCGTGCGCCACCCGCTGGTGGCCCGCATCGTCGAGGCCTATGACGAATTCCATGCCCAGCATAAAGATGCATAAGGACGCCTGAACGTGGCCAAAGCGAACACCAAGACCAAAAGCAAGAAGATCCAACCTCAAGCCACCGGCCCGCGCGTCGACGTATTCGACGCCAAGGGCAAGCCGAAGACCGTGGACGCCAGCGCCCTGCGCATCGCGTTCGCCGACGGCCGCAGCCTGATCGTGAGCCTGCCGGACACGGCCGACGGCGCCATCACGCTCGTCGCCGAGCACTCCGATGCCAACACGCATGCCATGCTGTCGCTGCGCCCCGAGCACCACGACAGCATCACGCTGCAGATCGAAAGCGTCGAAGCCGATGCGACGCAGCCCGCTGAAGCCGAAGACATCGACGAGGCATTCGGCGGCGCAGAGATGCTCACGCTCGACCTGACCGTGCAGCACGGCGATGAACTGAAGGCCGCCGCCCGCAAGGCGCTGCCCAAGGAGCAGGACATCGAGGCGTGGATCGCGCCGGCGCTGTTTGCCGATGCGCAGCTCAACGTGCGCTTCGTCGGCGAGGAGGAGGGCCGCACGCTCAATCGCACGTACCGCGGCAAGGACTACGCCACCAATGTGCTGACTTTCTCCTACGCAGAGAACGAGGATGACCCGGTCTCGGCCGATATCGTGCTGTGCCACCCGGTGGTCGTGAACGAGGCGAAGGAGCAGGGCAAGCCGGTGCTTGCCCACTACGCGCACCTGATCGTGCACGGCACGCTCCACGCGCAAGGGTACGACCACGAAGACCCCGCCGATGCCGAAGAGATGGAAGGCATCGAAACGCAGATCCTCGGCGAACTCGGTTTTGCCGATCCGTACGCCGATCGCTGAAGCGCATCGCCCCCCCTGCAACGCCGGCTCCATGCCGGCGTTTTGCTTTGCGGGCCCGGATGTTTCAGCCCTGAATCGTCCCCCGGTTTGCCGCGCATCCAGCCCTGACACCGGTGGGCGGCCGGTCCTCCGCCATTTGGCGCATGGGCGCGCCCGTCAAACCGCGCATGCGTACGGCTTTTGGCATCGGTCATTCGACACGTGCGCCGTGTCCGTACGGCCCATGGGCTCGCGCGACGTCGATTCCTATCCTCGACGCATAAGCCGCCACTCGAGCGTGCTGAATCCATCGGCGCGAACGAGCGCCATCGGGCCAACCCGCGCACAGACCGGCACGGCCCAGCGGGGAGGTCATCATGCGTCAACGCTTCATGGACAGCATTCCGTGGACCACGCTGCTCGTCGGCGTGGGTGTCGGCACCGCGCTAGCCGTCACGCCCGGAACGGCACGCGCCGATCACCGGCAGTCATGCTACGCAGGCATCGTCGTCGTATTCGACGGTGCGTGGCATCCGGGCGCCGTGGTGGGCTGCCGCACGGTGAACGTATCGGACAGCAACAATGTGGTCGGTGCGGAAATCAACCTGATGGTTGCGCAAGGGACGATCCGGCCGCGCGTGCAGGCCGTCGTCGGCAGCACGAGCGTGCAGGCACTTATCGGCGGCGGCTATGACTTTGCGAGCAGCAAGGCGCTGATGGGGGTGGGCGTCACGGGCGACCACTGGCTGGCGGGCCTCGACAAGGAGCTCGCCGGACGCTGGACAGCCTACGGCGGCGCGAGCACGCTCGGCCGGTATCACGGCAACTCGCACCCGGTGGCCGCCGCACCGGCTACCGCACCGACAAGCAACAACACCAGCCCGCCGCCCAACGACAACAACGCACCAGGCAAGCCCAGCCCGACGCCCGCTCCCGCACCCGGCACATCGCCGAGCCCTGGCCCGACGCCAGCACCCGGCCCCGGTGCGGCGCCGACGCCGACGCCGACGCCGACGCCGACGCCGACGCCGACTCCGACTCCGACTCCGACTCCGACTCCGACTCCGACACCAACACCAACACCGACGCCGACGCCGACCCCGGCACCGGTTCCATCCCCGTGCGGAAGCTGCCACGGCGGGCATCATCATGGCGGCCATCACCATGGCCACGATCACGATCATGGCCACGACGGCGAGCACGGTCACCATGGCGGCAGCGGCGGCCCACACGGAGGAGACCACGGTGGGGACGGTGACCATGGCCGCCACAGTGGCGACCACGACCATGGCGGCGACGGCGACCACGACGGCCAAGGCCACGACCATGGCGGTCATCATGACCGGGCTGGCGATGGCGACCATGACCGCAGCCGCCATAGTGACGACACCGGACAAGGCGGTCGCAAAGGCGGCGACCACGACGGCGGCCATCATCGGGGCGACGATTAGCACCGCACTCGGGCCGGCCTCCGGAAGTGAAAATCCACGCACTTCCATAGAGCCGGCTGCCACCGGCTGTCATCTGGGCGCGAGGTCTTTTGGTGTATGCTGGCCCGATGTTTAACGACGCGCGACCGCGCCATGAATGATCCGTATCCCAGTCCGAAGCCAGCCGACAAACCTCGCTCGCTGCTGGAACGCCTGACCGACCTCATCTCGCCCGAGCCCGAATCGCGGGCCGAGCTTCTCGAAATCCTCCAAGACGCCCACGCGCGCAATCTCATCGACGCCGACTCCCTGTCGATGATCGAAGGCGTGTTTCAGGTCTCCGACCTGTGTGCGCGAGACATCATGATCCCGCGCGCCCAGATGGACGCGATCAACATCGCCGACGCGCCGTCCGAGTTCATTCCCTTCGTGCAGGAAGCCGCGCATTCGCGCTTTCCGGTGTACGAGGGCAGCCGGGACAACATCATCGGCATCCTGCTGGCCAAGGATCTGCTGCGCTTCTATACGGACGAAGGCTTCGACGTGCGCGACATGCTGCGCCCGGCCGTGTTCATCCCGGAGTCCAAGCGGCTGAACGTCCTGCTGCGTGACTTCCGCGTCAACCGCAACCACATTGCCATCGTCGTCGATGAATACGGCGGCGTGGCCGGCCTCATCACCATCGAAGACGTGCTCGAGCAGATCGTCGGCGATATCGAAGACGAGTACGACTTCGACCAGGAAGAAGACAACATCCTGCCCACCGCCGACGGCCACATGCGCGTGCGCGGCCTGACCGAGATCAGCCAGTTCAACGAGGCGTTCGGCACGCAGTTCTCCGACGAGGACGTCGATACGATCGGCGGGCTGCTGTCCAATCACCTGGGCCGCGTGCCGCACCGCGGCGAGAAGATCGTCATGGGCTCGCTGCAGTTCGACGTGCTGCGCGCCGATGCGCGCCAGGTGCAGGTCCTGCTCGTGCGCCGCGTCGCCTCGCCGGCCGGCGGCAGCGCTGCGGCCGCGTCTTCCGGTTCCAACCCCGCCTGATCCTTTCCGTGCCCGCTCTGTTCTCTTCGCCTGCCGCCGATTCGTCCCGCCGGCAGGACACCCCGGTCGTGCCGCTTGCACGCTTGCGTCTGGCCATGCCGCTGGCGGCGCTGCTCGGCGTCATGCACACGCTGTCGTTCGCGCCGAACCATTGGTGGTGGCTGCAGATCCTGTCGCTCGCGGGGCTGGCGGCGCTGGCCGAGCGCGCAGCGCGTCTGCGTGATGCCGCGTGGGTCGGCTATGCCTTCGGGCTGGGCTGGTTCCTGTCTGGCATCTGGTGGCTCTACATCAGCATGCACGTCTACGGCGACATGCCGGCGTGGATGGCCGCGCTGGCGGTGCTGCTGTTCTCCGGGTACCTGGCGCTGCATCCCGCCCTGGCGGCGTGGGCCTGGCAATGGCTCACCCGAGGTCGACGCGGCGGCCAGTGGGCGGGTGCCGCATCGGCGCTCACGTTCGGGGCGGCGTGGGCGGTGACGGAATGGCTGCGCGGCACCGTGTGGACGGGCTTTCCGTGGATCAACGGCGGCTACGCGCATACCGATGGCCCGCTGGCCGGCTACGCACCGCTGGTGGGCGTGTACGGCATCGTGCTCATCGCCGCGGCGCTGGCGGGCCTGCTGTGCGTGGCCGCCGAGCGCCGCCTGCCCTGGCTGGCCGGCATCGCGGCCGCGATCGTGCTGGTCGCCGGCTGGCCGCTGCACGGCATTGCGTGGACGCAACCGGTGGGCAGACCGATCTCCGTGCGCCTCCTGCAGGGCAACGTGCCGCAGGACGTGAAGTTCCAGCAGACCGGCATCGAGCGCTCGCTGGCGCTGTACACCAAGCTCGTCACCGAAAAGCCCGCGCAACTGGTGGTCACGCCCGAGACGGCGTTCCCGATCATGATCCAGGAGATGCCGCAGGAGATTGCGCTGGCCCTGCGCACGTATGCGGACACGACCGGCTCCAGCATCCTGTTCGGCGCCGCCAGCGAGGATTCGCGCGTCGATTACACCAACAGCGTGTTCGGCATCGGCCCCGACTTCCATGGCGTGTACCGCTACAACAAGCACCACCTCGTGCCGTTCGGCGAGTTCATCCCCTTCGGCTTCCACTGGTTCGTCAACATGATGAACATGCCGCTGGGCGACTTCCGCCGCGGCCAGCGCGTGCAGCCGCCCATGACGGTCGCGAGCCAGCGCGTCGCGCCCAACATCTGCTACGAGGATCTGTTTGGCGAAGAGATCGCTGCGTCGCTGCGGCACGCGGACCACCCCGCCACGATGCTCGCCAATGTGACGAACCTGGCATGGTTTGGCGACACGATCGCGCTGGACCAGCACCTGCAGATCTCCCGCATGCGAGCCCTGGAAACCGGCCGCCCGATGCTGCGCGCGACCAACACCGGCGCCACCGCCGTGATCCGTCCGGACGGCACCGTGCAGGCGCGCCTGCCCGCCTTCACGCTGGGTACGCTGCAGGCCGATGTGCAGGGCATGCAAGGCCTGACGCCGTTTGTACGCGCCGGCAACACGCCTGCGCTGGGCGTGAGCCTGCTGGTGCTGCTGGTTGTGCTGGCGCGCCGTCGGCGGGCGGCAGCGCACTGATCGACGACGGCCCGGAGGGCTTTGCAGCCACTTTCCGGGACGGCCGACAAAAAACGCTAAAATTCAACGTTTTACGGCGGGCACCGCAGCAAAACGCGCGGTGCCCGCCGCTGCATTCCACCGCCGCGCAGCACTGTGCTGCCTCGACGGACCTTCGGGACCACCATGCTTACTTTCCAGCAACTCATTCTCAAGCTGCAGTCGTACTGGGACGCCCAGGGCTGCGCCCTGCTGCAACCGATTGACCTCGAAGTCGGCGCCGGCACCTCGCACGTCCACACCTTCCTGCGCGCCATCGGCCCGGAACCCTGGCGTGCGGCCTACGTGCAACCGTCGCGCCGCCCCAAGGACGGTCGCTACGGCGAGAACCCGAACCGCCTGCAGCACTACTACCAGTACCAGGTGGTGCTCAAGCCGGCACCCGAGAACATCCTCGACCTGTACCTGGGCTCGCTGGAAGCGCTGGGCCTGGACCTGAAGCAGAACGACGTCCGCTTCGTCGAAGACGACTGGGAGAACCCGACGCTCGGCGCGTGGGGTCTGGGCTGGGAAGTCTGGCTCAACGGCATGGAGGTCACGCAGTTCACGTACTTCCAGCAGGTGGGCGGCCTCGACTGCAAGCCCGTCACGGGCGAAATCACGTACGGCATCGAGCGCCTGGCGATGTACATCCAGCAGGTCGAGAACGTCTACGACCTTGTCTGGACGGAATGGGAAGAGCCGGGCCCCAACGGCCCCGTCAAGCGCCGCCTGACCTACGGCGACGTCTACCACCAGAACGAAGTCGAGCAATCGACCTACAACTTCGAGCAGGCCGACACCGCCGTGCTGTTCCGCCGCTTTGCCGAGCATGAAGCCGAGGCCAAGCGCCTGATGGGCGTGCGCGAGGAAGGTGCGGCGGACGACGGCGCACCGGTCGTGCAGCTCGCCCTGCCCGCCTACGAGCAGGTGCTCAAGGCCGGCCACACGTTCAACCTGCTGGATGCACGGGGCGCCATCTCGGTGACGGAGCGCGCGGCTTACATCGGCCGCATCCGCAACCTGTCGCGTCTGGTCGCGCAGGCCTATTACGACTCGCGCGAGCGCCTGGGCTTTCCGATGTGCGGCACGGCCGCTGCCGGTGCCAAGACCGCGGAGGCCGCATGACCGCCGTCCGTGCACGGCGTGGATTGGCGCTGCTGACGGCCGCGGCCGTTGCTGCGCTGGCGCTGCCGACAGGCGTGGCACAGGCCGCGCGGCACCGCACTTCCAAGCCAACATCGGCCGAGAAGATCTTTGTCGTGCCCAGCAGCCTCACGCAGCTGTGCGTGGCCGATTCCAAACCGCTGCAACAGGCGCTGAGCACGGCATGGACGCCGCCGCCGCCCTCGCTCGACCAATGGACGAGCCTCGCGCGCACCATGGCGTGCGACCTGTCCGGCGCGCGCGATCTGGGCTGGCACCGCGTGCCGCTGCGCACGTATGCGACGGCCCTGCGCTTCCCGTTCACCTGGGTGGAATGGCAAGGCTCCGGTGCAAAGGCACAGCGCCGCGCGCGCGTCTTCCGCTCGTTGGGACAACTGCCGAGCCGGCTGGAGTTCAACGTATCGGGCACGCTGCAGGAAGTGCGCTACGACGCCCGCCGCGGCACGCTTTCCGCCCGCTTCCTGCGCCGCGACGCCGCCACGCCCGGGACCAACCCCGCGCCGATCGCGCCGCCGCCCCCGCCGGGCCAGTGCGCGGGCACGCAGTTGCAGTTCCAGCAGCAGAACGGCGTGTGGCTGCTTTCCGCCGTGGAACCCGTGCCCGGGTCGCCTTGCTGAGCCCCCATTACGTAATTGCCGCCCATGGAACGTGAGCGGCGCAGAACAACGACGTCACCGATTTTCAACGCTATGTCCACCCTCCTGATCGAACTGCTGACCGAAGAACTGCCGCCCAAGGCGCTGGCCCGTCTGGGCGACGCGTTTGCGCGCGGCCTGTTTGATGGTCTGTCGGCGCAAGGCCTGCTTGAAGAAGGCGCTGCCGTGGAAGGCTTTGCCACGCCGCGCCGCCTGGCGGCATCGATCACCGGTGTGCGCCGTGCGGCGCCCGATCGCGAACTGCGCGAGAAGGTGCTGCCCGTGACGATCGCCTTCGACGCCGAGGGCAAACCCGCCGCGCCGCTCATCAAGAAGCTGGCTGCACTGGCCAAGACGGTCGGTGTGGAGACGATCGCTCCCGAGTCGCTCGAGCGCGCGCCGGACGGCAAGGCGGAGTCGCTGTTCTACCGCTACACCGCGCGCGGCGCCGTGCTGGCCGATGGGCTGCAGACCGCGCTGTCTCAGACCATCGCCAGCCTGCCGATCCCGAAGGTGATGACGTACCAGCGCCCGAACGGCGAGAGCGTCCAGTTCGTGCGTCCGGCACACAAGCTCGTCGCCCTGCTCGATAGCGAGATCATTCCCGCGAGCGTGCTCGGCCTGCAATCGGGCAACGTGACGCTGGGCCACCGCTTCCTGTCGGCCGGTGAAATCGTCATCAAGGACGCTGCGTCCTACGCGAGCACGCTCGAAGCACAGGGCAAGGTCATCGCGAGCTACGCCAAGCGCCGCGAAGCCATTCGCGCCGAGCTGCTCAGGACGGCCGGCAACGATACGGTGGTGATGCCCGAAGCGCTGCTGGATGAAGTCAACGCGCTGGTCGAATGGCCCGTGGTCTACCCGTGCCACTTCGAGGAAGCGTTCCTCGCCGTGCCGCAGGAATGCCTGATCCTGACCATGCAGACGAACCAGAAGTACTTCGCGCTGACGGACGCCCAAGGCAACCTGCGCAACCGCTTCCTGATCGTCTCGAACCTGGCCACGAGCACGCCCGAAGCCATCATCGAAGGCAACGAGCGCGTGGTGCGCCCGCGCCTGGCCGACGCCCGCTTCTTCTTCGAGCAGGACAAGAAGAAGCCGCTGGCCGACCGCGTGCCGCTGCTCTCGCGCGTGGTCTATCACAACAAGATCGGCACGCAGCTGGAGCGTGTCTCGCGCCTGCAGGCGATCGCCGGTCAACTCGCAGAAAAGCTGGGCGCCGATGTCGCGCACGCCTCGCGAGCTGCGCTGCTGGCCAAGGCCGACCTGCTGACCGACATGGTCGGCGAGTTCCCCGAGCTGCAGGGCACGATGGGCACCTACTACGCCCGCCACGACGGCGAACCCGACGACGTGGCGCTGGCCTGCTCGGAGCACTACCAGCCGCGCTTTGCTGGCGACGCGCTGCCCAGCTCCGCCACCGGCACCGTGGTCGCGCTGGCCGACAAGCTCGAAACGCTGGTCGGCATCTGGGGCATCGGCCTGCAACCGACGGGCGAGAAAGACCCGTTCGCGCTGCGCCGCCACGCGCTCGGCATCCTGCGCATGCTGATCGAGAAGCCGCTGACGCTGACCATCGACGACGCGTTGCAGACGGCTGCCGCGAGCTTCGACGGCATCGCGGCCGTCAAGCCGGACCTGGCCGCCATCACGGACTTCCTGTACGACCGCCTGCGCGGCTATCTGAAGGACAAGGGGTACAGCACCAACGAGGTGGAAGCCGTGGTCAGCCAGCGCCCGCAACGCCTCGATGACATCGTCGCGCGCCTCGAAGCCGTGCGTGCGTTTGCCGCCCTACCGCAGGCCGAATCGCTGGCTGCCGCCAACAAGCGGATCACGAACATCCTGAAGAAGACCGACGCGGCCATCGGGGCGGTGCAGCCGCAGCTGCTCAAGGAAGACGCCGAGCGCGCCCTGCACGATGCAGTCGCCTCGTCCGAGCCGCAAGTGGACAATGCCTTTGCGCGCGGCGATTTCACCACCGCCCTGAAGACGTTGGCCGGCCTGCGCGAAGCGGTCGACACCTTCTTCGACGGTGTGATGGTGATGGCCGACGACACCGCGCTGCGCAACAACCGTCTCGCGCTGCTGGGCCAGCTGCACGGCCTGATGAACCGCGTGGCGGACATCTCCAAGCTGGCCGCCTGAGCCTCGTCCGGAGCCTGCCATGCCGCATGTCCCCAAGCTGGTGATCCTCGACCGCGACGGCGTCATCAACCTCGACAGCGATCAGTTCATCAAGTCGCCCGACGAGTGGATCGCCATCGACGGCAGCCTGGAAGCCATTGCCGAACTGAACCAGGCCGGCTACCAGGTCGTGGTGGCGACCAACCAGTCAGGCATCGGGCGCGGGCTGTTCGAGGCCGCCGCACTCAACGCG
Source organism: Ralstonia sp. RL (assembly GCF_001683835.1). Classification (NCBI taxonomy): domain Bacteria; kingdom Pseudomonadati; phylum Pseudomonadota; class Betaproteobacteria; order Burkholderiales; family Burkholderiaceae; genus Ralstonia; species Ralstonia sp. RL. Next base: position 44,723 of record NZ_LWRX01000225.1, read on the forward strand.
ATGCACGAGAAGATGTACAAGGCGCTCGCCACGTTCGGCGGGCGCGTCGATGCGGTCTTCTTCTGCCCGCACACCGCCGCGGACGCGTGCGAATGCCGCAAGCCCAAGGCCGGCATGCTGCGCGAGATTGCCCGGCGCTTCGACGTGGACCTGTCGGGCGTGCCCGTGGTCGGCGATTCGCTGCGCGACCTGCAGGCCGGCGTGGAGGTTGGCGCCGTGCCGCATCTCGTGCTGACCGGCAAGGGCGCCAAGACGCGCGATGCCGGCAACCTGCCGCCCGGCACCCAGATTCACCAGGACCTGCGCGCGTTCGCGCGCGCGCTGCTTTCGCCCGCACCGCACGGCACGCCGTCACGGGCACCCTGAACCCGCACCATGACCTTCATCCGCTCGCTGCTGTTCCTGGTCTACCTGATCGTCTATACGCCGCTGCATGCGGTGTTCTGCTTCATCACGTTTCCGTTTCTGAATCCGCATCGGCGTTTCTGGGTCGCGGCCGCGTGGACCAAGATCACGCTGTGGGTGGCAAGCTGGCTCGTCGGCATCCGCTGGAAGTACGAAGGCTGGGAACACGTTGAGGCGGCCGTCGCCAGCAACAAGCCCATTGTGCTGCTCTCCAAGCACCAGTCTGCGTGGGAAACGCTGGCGTTTCCGGCCACCATGCCCCGGCCGCTGTGCTATGTCTTCAAGCGCGAACTGCTGTACGTGCCGTTCTTCGGGTGGGCGCTTGGCATGCTGAAGATGGTGCACATCAACCGCAAGGACGGCGCCAACGCGTTCGCCTCGGTGGCGCGCCAGGGCAAGGCGCGCATGGCCGACGGCGCGTGGATGATCATGTTCCCTGAAGGCACGCGTACGCCGGTTGGCGCACCCAATCCGCGCTACAAGAGCGGCGGCGCGCGCTTTGCCGTCGACACCGGCGCATGGGTGCTGCCCATCGCGCTCAATTCCGGGCGGCTGTGGCCGCGCAACGCGTTCCTCAAGCATCCCGGCCTGATCACGGTGTCTGTCGGCCCCGCCATTTCGAGCGCCGGCAAGACAAGCGATGAGCTCAACCGCGAAGTCCAGACATGGATCGAAACCGAAATGCGTAGAATCGACGTCGACAGCTACCGCGAGCCCGCATGAAACTGCTGCGCCCACCGACTTCGCCCACCGCCGCCGACAGCACTCAGCTCGAGCTGCCGTTGCTCGCGCCCGAGGCGCCGTCGGAGCCTGGTGCGCCGTCGGACGCCAGCCTGCTCGCGCCGCCGGCATTCGACCCTTCCACCGTGCCGTTGGGCCCCAACCAGCGCCGGCTGGCGCTGGGCGAACGCGCGCTCGTCTACAACCTGAAGCGTTCTTCGCGGCGCACCATCGGCTTTGTCATCGATGACCGCGGCTTGTCGATCACGGCGCCGCGCTGGGTCACGCTTGCCGAGATCGAGCACGCCATCGCCGAAAAGCAGAAGTGGATCTTCGCCAAGTTGGCCGAATGGCGCAGCAGTGCCGCACGCCGCGTGCTGCCGCCCATGGCATGGGAAGACGGCGCAACGCTGCCCTTCCTCGGCAAGACGATCACGCTCAAGCTGGAATCGCCCATCGGCGCGCTGATGTTCGATGCCGACACGTGCATGCTGCACCTTGGCCTGCCGCCCTCCGCGACCGAGCAGCAGATCAAGGACCGCGTGCAGGGCTGGCTGCAGACGCAGGCGCGGCGCGTCTTCGGCGAGCGCCTCGACGTGTATGCCGAGCGCCTGGGCGTGCGGCACAGTGCGTATGCGCTGTCTTCGGCTGCCACGCGCTGGGGAAGCTGCACGGCCGACGGCAAGATCCGCCTGAACTGGCGGCTCGTGCACTTTCCGCTGAGCCTGATCGACTACGTGGTCGCGCACGAACTCGCGCATCTGAAGGAGATGAACCACAGCCCCCGCTTCTGGGACACGGTCGAGTCGATCTTCCCCGAGTTCCGCGAAGCGCGCGAGCAGCTGCGCTCGCATCCGCCGGAATACCTGCCAGCGTTTTGATTCGCTGGCGCAGGGGTGGTCGGACCGGGGGGCTCTGCACGTTGGGCAACACCCTCCTACAATATCGCCTTCCCCCGCAGTCCCCCAGGAAGGAAATCCCATGCGAATGCTTCACACCATGCTGCGCGTCGGCGACATGCAGCGCTCGATCGACTTCTACACCAAGGTGCTCGGCATGCAACTGCTGCGCACCAGCGACAACCCCGAATACAAGTACTCGCTCGCCTTCGTCGGCTACGGCCCGGAAGCCAGCAACACCGTCATCGAACTGACCTACAACTACGGTGTGAGCGAGTACGAGCTCGGCACCGCGTTCGGCCATCTCGCCATCGAGGTGGAGAACGCCGCGGAGGCCTGCGAGCAGATCCGCAAGGCCGGCGGCAAGGTCACGCGCGAAGCCGGCCCCGTCAAGGGCGGCAGCACCATCATCGCCTTCGTGGAAGATCCGGACGGCTACAAGATCGAACTGATCCAGGCCCGCTCGATGCCCGATGGCAACCGCCACTAACCTCACGCGCCGGCCCCTGGACGCCACCGCCATCAGCCTGATGGTGGTGCTGTGCATGTGCTGGGGCTTTCAACAGGTTGCCATCAAGGTGGCGGCGCACGACGTCGGGCCCGTCATGCAGGCCGGCGTGCGCTCGGCGATTGCGTCGGTGCTGGTGCTCGCCTTTGCAATGTGGCGCGGCACGGCCCTCTCGGTGCGCGACGGCACGTTGCCCGGCGGGCTCGTGGCGGGCCTGCTGTTCGGCGTCGAGTTCCTGTGCATCTTCATCGGCCTGAGCTACACCACGGCCTCGCGCATGGCGGTGTTTCTCTACACCGCCCCGATCTTCACCGCGCTCGGCCTGCACTTCTTCGTGCCCGGCGAGCACCTGCGCCCGCGTCAGTGGACCGGCATCAGCATCGCCTTTGCAGGGATCGTGCTGGCCTTTGCCGACGGCATCCTGCACCCTGCCGCCGGTCCGTCCACGTCGTTGGGCGATGCGCTCGGCGTGGCGGCAGGCGCGCTGTGGGGCGCGACGACCATCGTCGTGCGGGCGAGCAAGCTCTCGGAAGCGCCGGCCGCCAAGACACTGCTGTACCAACTCGCGGTGTCCGCCGTGATGCTGATGGTGATGGCCGCCGGCACGGGGCAGATCGCCACGGCCAACCTCACGCCGACCGCGCTGGCGAGCCTGGCCTACCAGGCCGTGCTGATTGCGTTCGCGAGCTACCTGACGTGGTTCTGGCTGCTGCGCCGCTACCTGGCGTCGCGCCTGTCGGTGTTCTCGTTCCTGACGCCGCTGTTTGGCGTGGCCTTCGGCGTCTTGCTGCTGCACGAGCCGGTGGGCCTGCGCTTTGCGCTGGCCGCGGTACTGGTGCTCTCCGGCATCCTGCTCGTCAACCTTCGGTGATATCCGGGAAGCTGCCGGCGATGCGCTCGGCCGGCAGCGCGTTGGCCACCGCCACGAAGTCCTCCACCGGCACCTCTTCGGCGCGCCGTCCCAGATCGAAGCCGAGCGCATCGAAATCGACCACGTCGCGCAACGCGCCCAGCGTGTTGCGCAGCACCTTGCGCCGCTGCGAGAACCCCATCGTCACCACCGTGCCGAGGGCGCGCATGTCGACCGGCGCATACGGCGATTTGCCGGCCGGCCACGGGATCATCCGCACCACGGCCGAATCGACCTTCGGTGGCGGATTGAACGAGCCCGGCGGCACATCGAGCACCGGCTCCATGTAGTACCGCACCTGCAGCATCACCGACAGCCGGCTGAACGCCTTGCTGCCCGGCGCGGCCACCATGCGGTCGACCACTTCCTTCTGCAGCATGAAGTGCTGGTCGCGCACGCGGTCGGCAAACGCCGCGAGGTGGAACAGCAGCGGGCTCGAGATGTTGTACGGCAGGTTGCCGACGATGCGCAGCGGCCGCCCCGCCTCATGCAGCGCGCCAAAATCGAACGCCAGCGCATCGCCGGCATGCACGATCAGCCGATCGCCGAAACGCTTCTGCAGGCGCGCGACGAGGTCGCGGTCCAGCTCGACCACCTGCAGCGTGCGCACGCGGTCCATCAACGGTATGGTCAGCGCGCCGAGGCCGGGGCCGATTTCAACGAGCACGTCGTCGGGCTGCGGATCAATGGCGGCAACGATGGCGTGGATCACGCCGTCGTCGACCAGGAAGTTCTGGCCGAAGCGCTTGCGGGCCTGGTGCCCCTGGTGTACGCCGGTCGTGGATCGTGCCATCGCGAAACTCGTGTCGGGAAAGGTGAAATCAGGAACGTAGATCGTGCCGGGCCATGGCAATGGCAGTGTCGATCGCCTCGATCATGCTGCCGAAGTCGGCGCGGCCGGTGCCCGCGAGGTTCAGCGCCGTGCCGTGGTCGACCGACGTGCGCACGAACGGCAGCCCCAGCGTGATGTTCACGCCATGGCCGAACGTGCCGTACTTGAGCGGCGCCAGGCCTTGGTCGTGATACATCGCCAGCACGCAGTCGGCATCGGCCAGCAGGCGCGGCTGGAACAGCGTATCGGCCGGATACGGGCCCCGCGCGTTGATGCCGCGTGCCAGCGCCCGCGCAATGGCCGGCTCGATCACCTCGATCTCTTCGCGGCCCAGATGCCCCGATTCGCCGGCGTGGGGGTTCAGCCCGGTCACGAGGATGCGCGGGGCGTTCAGTCCGAAGCGCGCACGCAAATCACGCGCGACGATATCGAGCGTCTCGTCGAGCACGGCCGGCGTGATCGCGTCCGGCACCTCGCGCAAGGGCAGATGCGTCGTCGCCAGGGCCACGCGCAGCATGGCGTTGCCGTGCGCCGGCTGCGGGCCGGCCAGCATCATCACCACACGCGGCGTGCGGCTGCGCTCGGCGAGATATTCGGTGTGGCCCGTGAAGGGCACCCCGGCATCATTGATCGTGCTCTTCTGCACCGGTGCCGTGACCATTGCGTCATAGCGCACGCCGTCGGGCGCGGCGGCCAGGCAGCCGTCAATGGCGGCATCGAGCAGCTCCAGCACGTAATGCCCGTTGGCGGCATCGAGCACGCCCGCTCGCGCCGGCGCGCCGAGAGGACGTTCCACGATCGTCAACGCCGTCGACGCCACGCGCCAGAAATCGCCCTGCCCGAGCGCGTCTGCACGCGCCTGCAGCAAGGCCGCATCGCCGATCACGTGCCAATGCACGTCGGCATAGCGCGCCGGGCCCTGCCGCGCGATGTGCAGCAAAGCCGCCACGGTGATGTCGGGACCGATGCCGGCGGGCTCTCCGGTGGTGATGGCGATGTTCAGCATGGAACGTTCATTGCAACGTGTTCGGTCGGTAAAAACGCCACGGCCGCCCGCAGGCGGCCGTGAGCGATGCGGACATCCGCCAGCTTACTGCTGACGGTTCACGCGATACTCCACGTGCGCCGTATCGCGCAGCTCGCGGAGCCAGTCTTCGTACGCAGCCTGGATCTTCTGCTCGCGGATCACCGAGCGCGCATAGTCGCGCTGGCGGTCCACCGGCACTTCAGCCTCGCGGCGGCCCTCCACCTGGATCAGGTGCACGCCGAACTGGCTCTGCACCGGCTGCGAGATATCGCCCGGCTTCAGTTCGTTCATCGCGTGTTCGAACTCCGGCACGAGCTGGCCCGGCGACACCCAACCCAGCTCACCGCCCGCGCTGGCCGAGCCATCCTGCGAGTAACGGCGCGCCGCATCGCCAAAGTCGTAGCCGTGGACGATGCGATCACGCAATCCCGCCAGCTGGCGGCGTGCATCGTCTGCCGACATGGTCGGCCCGGTCTTGATCAGGATGTGGCGCACCTGCGTCTGCTGGACCTTGGCGGCGATGGCCGTGCTCGGGGCGCGCTTCTCCAGCAGCTTCAGCACGTGGAAGCCGGCGGGGCTCTCGACGACCTGGCTCGCCACCTGGCCGGCCTTCATGTCGACGACCGCGTTGGCGAACACCGCCGGCAGGCGACCGATCGGGCGCAGCCCCAGCTCACCACCTTGCGCGGCATCCTGGGCCGCGGAATTGTCACGCGCCAGTCTGGCGAAATCTGCGCCGCCCTGGGCTTGCCTGAGCAGGCCTTCTGCCTTGCTGCGAGCCGCCGCCTTCTGCGCATCCGTGGCGTCTTCGGGCACCGGTACGAGAATCTGCGCGACGTTGTATTGCTCTTCGCCGGCGGGTGCCGCGCCACCGCCCTGCTGCGCGAGGTAGTTGTCGATCTCGCCGTCGTAGACCTGCACCTTGGAGTCGACCTCGCGCTCGCGCAGGCGCGCCAGCAGAATCTCCTGGCGCAGGTCGGCGCGGTATTTGTCGTACGGCATGCCTGCCTCCGCCAGCTTGCCCTTGAGCTGCGCCACCGACAGGTTGTTGCGCTGGGCCACGCTTTCCACGGCGCGGTCCACGTCGGCGTCGGACACGCGGATGCCGCTCTCCTTGGCTGTCTGTGCCTGGACGCGCTCCAGGATCAGCTGCTCGAGCACCTCACCGAGCAGGTCGGCGCGCGGGGGCAGCGGACGGTTCTGCGCGCGGAAGGTCCGCTCGACGAGGTCGGCGCGGTTCAGCAGTTCGCGGCGGGTGATGACGTCGGTATTGACCACGGCCGCCACCTCGTCGACAAGCTGGCTGCGCTGCGTGCCCGCGGCGGTCGGGCCCGGCAGCGTGCCCTGCAGCAGCGGCTGCGTCGGCGACGAGCCCGGGTTCGCAAAGATGCCGCGCACCGCGGGCGCACCCTTCTTTGTCGATTGCGCCTGCTGGGCATGAGCCGCGGGCGACAGCATGGTCCCGGCCATGAGCGCGACCAGCACGCCAGTCGCCACACGCAGGCGGCCCAGTGGTGCCACGCGCGTGGCAAAAGCGGTCGATTGGAAAGCCATGATGTCGTTATTCATATTGATCCAGCACGGACGGCGTAATCGGCTGCGCGGACACCGGCTGGTAGCCGGGCACGTTCAAACGGATCACATCGATCGGATTGTTCCCCACCTTCGACAGGCCCTTGAATTCGATCTGGGCGAAGATGTGTGTCGTGTAGCCCGATACGGCATTGCTGTAGCGCTGCACGGCGAGCCGGCCCACCCAGCAGTCGGCCACGTATTCGAAGCCAAGGAGCATATCCGACGGCTTCTTCGCATCCATGTCGTAGCCGATGCGGCCCAGGCCGTACAGGCGCCGCGTGATCGGCCACTGCGCAGAGATATCGGCCTGCTCCAGCGGCAACTGACCGGTGTTGGCGTCCTGCCGGTAATAGCGGTAGCCGAGGTTGATGACCTTGTTGGCCTCGGGTTTCCAGCTGAACGCCACGGTCGAACGCATGATGCGGTCGATGTCCTGATTGTACTGAAGGTTCGTATCGAAAAAGATGCCGCGGAACATCTGGATCGTGGTCGCGCCCAGAAGGTCCGAGTAGCGGCGCACCGACGTCGGCGCCGCGCCTGCCAGCGTGACGCGCTGCCCCTCGAAGTCGATCCGCTGCGCAATGGTGGCGCGCAGGCGCTCGATGCCGGATTCGGCCTCGATGAAGCGCGTGGTCACACCCGCGGTCAGCTTGTTGTTGTCGGCAATGCGGTCGTAACCGGTGTACGGGTTCTCGGTGAAGATCTGGCCGAGGTTGTAGTCGGACTGGCCGGTATCGAACAGCGGAATCTGCGACTGGTCACGGTACGGCGTGTACACGTAGAACAGGCGCGGCTCCAGCGTCTGGATGTAGCTCACGCCGAAGAGCTTGGACACCATCGGCGCATCGCGCTCGAACGTCATGCCCGAATCGAGCGAGAACGTGGGCAGCGTGCGGTTGATCTGCGTGTCCTGCGTGTCGCCGGCGGGGCGATCGAGGCGGTACGCCGTGGTGTTGAGGATGAACTTCGGCGTGACGTACCAACCGGGGCGGACGATCGGGTAGCTGATCGTCGGCTGCATGAAGAGGCGCTCGCCCTGCACGGTGTTGGCCGTGGGGATCGAGAATCGCGTGTAGTCGGTCTGGAAGTTGATGTCGAACCCGCCGATGTCGTACCGGTTGTACATCAGGTTCAACTGCGGCAGGCGCTCGTACGGCGGGGACAGCGGCGTGGTCTCGGTCGACAGCGTCTGGAACTTCTGCACGCGCGCCGTCGCGAGCCAATCACCGATGGAATACGTGACGCCGCCTTCCTGCGTGTACTGGCGCTGCGTCGCCGTGACGATGCTGCGCCCGAGGTCATCCGGATACGTGTTGTCGGAGACCTTGTTGTAGTTCACGTAGGCGTTCAGCCCCGGCGCCAGGCGCTGCGTGTGCTGCAACGCGATCGACCAGCGGTCGCGGTCGGCCTCGCGATCGTTAGGCAGGAATTCGCCGCGCAGGACGCCGCCGTAGCTCGAGCCGAGATAACGGTATTCCGCGCCGAGCTGCAGGCCGCGCTGCGTGAGCAGGCGCGGATACAGCGTCAGGTCACGGTTCGGCGCGATGTTGAAGTAATACGGCAGCGTGACGTCTGCGCCGCTGCGGCTGTTGTAGCCGAACACCGGCGGCAGGAAGCCGCTGCGCCGGTCGTCGTTGAGCGGAAAGTCCATCACCGGCGCGGCGAACACGGGCACCCCAAAGAAGTGCAGCACGCCGTTGCGGCCTGTGCCGACCTGGCGGTCGCTGTCGATGTCGATGCGGCTTGCGCTGAAGTACCAGTCGACGTTGTCCGGCGAGCACGTCGTGTACGTGCCGCGCGTGATGCGGCTGTTGTCCTTGTCCAGGAAGTCGATGCGCTCGGCCGTGCCGTGGCCGCCCGTGGTGTGAAACTCGTAGGCCGGCGTGCTGATGGTGCCTTCGTTGGCCGTGACCTTCAGCTTGGCATCCGGCCCGGTGACGAGCGTGCCGTCGCGGAAGATGCGCACGTTGCCGGTGGCGGTGGCGACGTCGGTGTCCTGGTTGTAATCGAGGGTGTCACCCTTGATGACGGCACCGTTGCGGCGCAGCTCGCCGTGGCCGCGCAGGTGGATGTCCTCGTTCGTGCGGCCGTCCATCGTGTCGGCCGCCGTGAAGGTGGGGACCGTGTTGTCCGGACGCTTGATGGGCTCGGCCATCTTGGGCACCAGCGGGCTGCCGCCCGGGGTGGTGGGCCCGGACGTGGCCAGGGCCGTGACGGATGAAGCCGGTGTCGCCGCAGACGCGGTCGATTGCGTCGGGTCCGCACTCTGCGCCGCGGACGTCGCCGTCCAGACACCGGCCACGGCGAACACCAGCGGGCGCAATGCCAGCGTGTTGCGCCGGTGGGCGGTTCGCTGGTCGGGCGCGGCAACAGCAGGGCGCTGCCGGTTTTTCCTGGCTCGGTTCGGTTCGGTCATGCAGATCGGGAACAGGGCTGCGCGCGCAGGCGCGCACGGGGGCACATCATCGTCGGTGTCCCGCCGCTGCGCGCGGCCCCGACAGGGCTGGCGCTCGCTCGCGGCGAAACTCGGTCGGGTATTATACGGGGCTTCCTTCCAGCCCCATTCCAGCGTTCTCTCAGCATGGTTTCGACCCCTGGCGCCACCACCGGCGCGACCGACGCACGCCTGACCCAACTTCGCGACTGGCTCGGCACATTGCCCGCTGCGCACGGCCTGCGCATCAACACGCTGCAACCCGCTTCGGCCGATGCCAGTTTCCGCCGCTATTTCCGCCTGGAAGGCGCCGGCGGCACCTTGATCGTCATGGACGCCCCGCCGCCGCAGGAAGACTGCCGACCGTTCGTCCACGTGGCCGGCCTGCTCAACGGGGCAGGCGTGCGCGCGCCGCAGGTGCTAGAACAGGATCTCGCGCAGGGGTTCCTGCTGCTGACCGACCTCGGCCCGCAGACGTATCTGCAATCGCTGCGCGAGCACGATTTCGACCTGGCCTACGCCAACACGCTGTTCCGCCCCGCCATCCACACGCTCGTGCGCTGGCAGCTCGCCTCGCGCGAAGGCGAGCTGCCGCCGTACGACGAGGCCCTGCTGCGCCGCGAGCTGTCGCTGTTTCCCGACTGGTATGTCGAGCGGCACCTGCAGCGCCCGCTGGATGCCGCGCAGCGCGAATCGCTCGACAAGATCTTCAAGCTGCTGGTCGACAGCGCGCTCGCCCAGCCGCGCGTGTACGTGCACCGCGATTACATGCCGCGCAACCTGATGATCAACGCGGCCGACCCGTCGCAGCCGGGCGTGCTGGACTTCCAGGACGCGGTCTACGGCCCGATCACGTACGACGCCGCCTCGCTGCTGCGCGACGCCTTCCTGTCGTGGGATGAAGAACACGAGCTGGACTGGGCGGTGCGCTACTGGGAAGCCGCCCGCGCCGCCAAGCTGCCCGTGGACGCCGATTTCGGCGAGTTCTACCGCGCCCTCGAATGGATGGGCGCGCAGCGTCACCTGAAGGTGGCGGGCATCTTCGCGCGCCTGTGCTACCGCGACGGCAAGGCCGGCTACGTGGAAGACACCCCGCGCTTCATCGCCTACCTGCGCCGCGTATGCAGCCGCTACAACGCGCTGGCGCCACTGGCTCGCCTGCTCGATCAGCTGGAAGATCGCGCCCAGCAGGTCGGCTACACCTTCTGACTCCCATGGCCTCCGCACGGGCTGTCGAGTTCCGCGCCGGCATGCTGGCGCTCGCACCGATGCTGCTCGGTGTGGTGCCGTTCGGCCTCATCTATGGCGTGCTGGCCACGTCGGCCGGCATGCCCGCGTGGCTGGCCGTGGCGATGAGCGCAATCGTTTTTGGCGGCGCGTCGCAGATGATCCTCGTGCAGTTGTGGGCCGGGGGCGCGCCCGCGCTTGTGATTGCGGCGACGGTCTCGATGGTGAACCTGCGGCACGCGCTGTATTCGGCCAGCATCGCGCCGACCCTGGCGCACCTGCCGCGCCGCTGGAAATGGCTGATCGCCTACCTGTTGACCGACGAGGCGTTTGCGGCCATGAACCGGCGCGTCGTCAACTCGCGCCCCGGCACGGAAGAAGCCACGTATCGCCACTGGTACTTCCTGGGCGCCGGTGTGGCGCTGTGGACGAGTTGGCAGGCGTCGACCATCGTCGGCGTGGTGCTCGGAGCACAGGTGCCGAACACGTGGCCGCTCGATTTCTTCCTGCCGCTCACCTTCATCGCGATCGTGGTGCCGGCGCTGCGCACACGCGCGCAACTGACCGCCGCGCTGACCGGCGCCGCGCTGGCCGTCGCATGGACGGGCTGGCCGCACAAGCTGGGGCTGATGAGTGCTGCGTGTGTCGGCATCGCCATCGGCGCGCTGGTCGAGCGGCTGGTGGACCGGCGCAACAAGGAGGCGGCCGCATGAAGGCCCTGATCCTTCTTGGCGTGCTGCTGATCTCGGGCGCAGCCACCTACCTGATCCGCCTGTCGTTCATCGCGCTTGAAGGGCGCATGAACCTGCCGCTGTGGTTTCGCAGCGCCCTGCCCTACGTGCCGGCCGCCATGCTGACCGCGCTGATTGCACCGGACCTGCTGATGCGCGACGGTGCGCTGGCGGTATCGGCAGACAACCCGCGCCTGGTCGCGGGCATCGTCGCCATCGCCATTGCGCGCGTCACCAACAGTGCGATGTGGACCATCGTGGGCGGCATGGCCGTGCTGCTGATTCTCATGAAGGTGATGGCTTGAATTCGACGATCCAGGCGATGATCTTCGCCGCCGGACGCGGCGACCGCATGCGTCCGCTGACCGACCACACGCCCAAACCACTGCTGCCGGTGGGTGGAAAACCGCTGATCGTCTGGCAGATCGAGCGCCTGGCCGCAGCGGGCGTGCGCCACATCGTCATCAACCACGCGTGGCTCGGTGCGCAGATTGAAGCGGCGCTCGGTGACGGCGGTGCCTGGGGCGTGCGGATCGCGTATTCGCCCGAAGGCGAGGCGCTGGAGACGGCCGGCGGCGTGGCCCAGGCCATACCGCTGCTGCAGGCCGGCGAAGGCAACGGCGTGTTCATCGCCGTCAGCGGCGATGTGTTCTGCGATTACGACTACGCCGCCTTGCGCGACCGCGCCGCCGCGCTCGAAGCGCAGGCGCAACCGGGCATGCATCTGGTGATGGTGCCCAACCCGCCCTATCACCCGAACGGCGATTTCGCCCTCGACGACGCAGGCACGCTGCACGCCGAGGGCACAGGCCGCCTCACGTTCGGCAACATCGGCCTGTACGACACGCGCCTGTTTGCCGGCATCACGCCGGGCACGCGCATGGCCATGACGCCGCTCTTCCACGCGGCCATCGCCGAGGGCCGCGCCACGGGCGAGCGCTTCGACGGCCGCTGGGAAAACGTCGGCACGCCCGCGCAACTTGCGGCGCTGGACGCCGAACTGGCGGCACGACGGGCTTAAAGCCCGGCAGGGGCTTCCGCACTGAGCGATTCGGCGCTCATCGGGCGCCCCAGCAGATAGCCCTGCAGCGAGTCGCAGCCAAGCTGCGTGAGAAACGCCTGCTGCTCGGCCGTCTCGACGCCTTCGGCGACGATGCGCAGGTTCAGCGTCTGCCCAAGCGCCACGATAGCCGAGACGATGGCGGCGTCTTCCGTGTCGCGCTCCAGGTCGCGCACGAAGCCGCGGTCGATCTTCAACTCGCTGGCGGGCAGCCGCTTGAGGTAGAGCAGGCTTGAATAGCCGGTGCCGAAATCGTCAATGGAGATGCGCACGCCCATGGCGTCGAGCTGCTGCAGGATGTGCAGGCTGGCATCGGCGTCGCGCATGGCGGTCGATTCCGTGATCTCCAGCGTCAGGCAATGCGGGTCGAGCGCGTGGCGGGCCAGCGTGTCGCGCACCGTGTCGATCAGCGCGGCATGGCCGAACTGCAGCGCGGACAGGTTCACGGCGACACTCCACCCGGCATGCCCCTCGCGGCGCCACTGCGCCATCTGGCGGCACGCCTCGTCGAGCACCCACGTGCCCAGCGGCACGATGAGCCCGGTGCGCTCTGCCAGCGGAATGAACTCGTTGGCCGACAGCAGCCCGCGCACCGGATGCTGCCAGCGCACGAGCGCCTCCACTCCGGCGATCGGGCCATGCGGCGCATGGAACTTCGGCTGGTAGTACAGCACGAGTTCGTTGCGCTCGATGGCCAGCCGCAAGTCCTGGACGAGCTGCAACTGCTGGTGCACGTTGGCGTTCATCGACGGCTCGAAGAAGCTGTAGGCGTTCCGGCCCAGCCCCTTGGCGTGGTACATCGCCGCGTCTGCATTGGTCAGCAGATCGTGCTGGTTGGCGCCATCGCCGGGGTACATCGCAATGCCGATGCTGGTGGACACGCGCAGCTCATGCCCGCCGGCCAGGAAGGGCTCGCGCACGGCCTCGAGCAACGTGTCGGCCAGCGTGCCGGCGTCTTCAGGGTCGTCCACGTGGGTCAGCACGACGAACTCGTCGCCGCCGACGCGCGCGACGGTGTCCTGCTGGCGCACACGGCCGACGATGCGCTGCGCCACGTCGATCAGCAGCAGATCGCCCACGTGGTGCCCGTAGACGTCGTTGACCGCCTTGAAGCCGTCCAGATCCATGAACATGAGCGCAAAGCGGCGCTTCTCGCGTTCGGCCGTGCGGATCGCCTGGTTCAGGCGGTCTTCCAGCAGCAGGCGGTTGGAGAGCTTGGTCAGGTTGTCGTGCAGGGCGAGGTACGCCAGCTCCTGGTTGGCCTGCGCCAGCGAATGGGCCAGCACCGCCGTGCGCGCCTCCATGCGCAGATCGAGCACCGAGATGATGAGCGCAATGGCAAGCACCGCCAGCGTGATGAGGATGATGACCAACGCCAGCCACGCGGTGCTGGCGCCGGCATGTGCAGCCCCGCACACGCTGCCCAGCGGAAACGCCGCGGCCGCCATGCCCGTGTAGTGCATGCCCACGATGGCCACGCCCATCACCACCGCCGCGCCGGCGCGTAACGCCCGCACGCGCTGCGAGTGGCCCCGCAGGCGGAAGGCGATCCACAGCGCCGCGCCCGAGGCAAACACTGCGATCACCACCGAGAGCCCAAAGATCGCCGGGTCGTAGTCGATGCCCGGCTTCATGCGCAGCGCGGCCATGCCCGTGTAGTGCATGCCGGCCACGCCCACGCCCATCAGCAGTGCGCCGCCCACCAGGCGCCGCCACGGCAGCTCACGCCGGCTCACCAGCCACAACGCGAACGCAGAGGCCGCGATGGCAATGGCCAGCGAGGAGAGCGTGATGGATACGTCATAACCGAGCGGAATCGGCAGGCTGAAGGCCAGCATGCCGACAAAGTGCATCGACCAGATGCCCACGCCCATGGCCGATGCCCCGCCGGTCAGCCACCAGAACGCAGCCCGCCCCTGTGCGGTGACCACCCGCCCCGCCATGTCCAGCGCCGTATACGACGCGAGCACGGCCACAAGAAGGGAAAGCAGGACGAGAAGAGGGTTGTAACTGCCGACAAGCATGGGTTCTCCAGGCAGGCCGATCCTGGACGGCCACGCTCCATCACGGTTCATCGACCGCATCCGCCCCAGACTTTAGAGGAGGTGACTGTACGCCACAATTTTCTTTGCAATTGAGCCCGCCGCGATGCGGCGCGGGGCCGGCGTTACAATTCATTGATCCCTCTGACGTCAGAAATCACGCCATGTCCGCCTCTGAACTCGCCTTTCTCCAGACCTATCGCCAGCGCCGCGAACGTGTTGCGCAATGGCTGCGCGAACAGGGCGGCGGCGTGGCCATCGTGCCGACCGCCCCCGAAGCGATGCGCAACCGCGACAGCGACTACCCCTACCGGCACGACAGCTACTTCTATTACTTGACCGGCTTCACCGAGCCGGAAGCCGTACTCGCCATCGTGGTCCCCGGCGGCAGCGCGGCTGAATCGCAGACGCGCAGCGTCCTGTTCTGCCGCCCCAAGCACGAAGAACGCGAAATCTGGGACGGCTTCCGCTTCGGCCCGGAGGCCGCCAGGGAGGCCTTCGGCCTGGACGAAGCGCATTCGGTGGAAGAGATCGACGCGGCGCTGCCGAGGCTGCTCGCCAACACGGCCGCCGTGGCGTATCCGCTGGCCGAGAGCGGCACGTTCGACCGCCGCATGCGCCGCTGGCTCGATGCCGTGCGCACGCAGGGGCGGGCGGGCGTGTCCTCGCCGCACCGGGCGCTGGACGTGCGGGCCATCCTCGACGAGATGCGCCTGTTCAAGGACCCCGGCGAGCTCGACATCATGCGCCGCGCCGCGCGCATTTCCGCCGGGGCGCACGTGCGCGCCATGCAGGCCTCGCGCGCCGGGCTGCGCGAATACCACCTCGAAGCCGAACTGCTGTACGAATTCCGCCGTCACGGCGCGCAGAGCGTCGCCTACAACTCCATCGTCGCAACAGGCCCGAACGCGTGCGTGCTGCACTACCGCGCGGGCAACGCTGAACTGCGCGACGGCGATCTCTGCCTGATCGACGCCGGCTGCGAACTCGACGGCTACGCCTCGGACATCACGCGCACGTTCCCCGTCAATGGACGCTTCACCGGCCCGCAGCGCGAGCTGTATGAACTCGTGGTCGCCGCGCAGGAAGCCGCCATTGCACAGACGCGCCCCGGTGTGCCGTACAACGTGCCGCACGACGCGGCCACGCGCGTGCTGGCGCAAGGCATGCTCGACACAGGACTGCTCGATGCCAACAAGGTCGGCACGCTCGACGACGTGATCGCCGGCGGCCAGTACCGCCAGTTCTACATGCACCGCACCGGCCACTGGCTCGGCATGGACGTGCACGACGTGGGGGAATACCGCACGCCGGGCACCACCGCCCCGGCTGAAGGCGAACGCCCGTGGCGCCCGCTCGAGGCCGGCATGGTGCTAACCGTCGAGCCCGGCATCTACGTGCGCCCTGCACCCGGCGTGCCCGAGCAGTACTGGCACATCGGCATCCGCATCGAAGACGACGCCATCGTCACGCCCGAGGGCTGCGAGCTGATCACGCGCGACGTGCCTGTCGCCGTGGCCGACATCGAAGCGATCATGCGAGGCGGCCAATGACGGATTCCACCGCCGCGGCACCCGACTTCGACGTCGCCATCGTCGGTGCGGGGCCGGTGGGGCTGGCGCTGGCCAACTGGCTGCTGCGGGACACCGACTGGCGCATTGCCCTGTTCGATGCACGCGACCCTGAGGCCGCGGCGCGCGACCCGCGCGCGCTGGCGCTCTCGCACGGCTCGCGCGTGCTGCTGCAGGAGATTGGCGGTTGGCCCGCGCGCGCCACGCCGATCACGCACATCCATGTCTCGCAGCGCGGCCACTTCGGGCAGGCGCATATCCGCCGCGAAGATTACGACGTGCCGGCGCTCGGCCATGTCGTGCAGTACGGCGACCTGAGCGCCGCGCTCAACGCCGCACTCGCCGCGCAGATGCGGCAACGCCCGGACCGCCTCACGCGCTATGACCACACGCCGGTCGAGCGCGTCGAGCAACTGCCACGCGCGGATGGCACCGTCGCGCCGGCCCGCGTGCGCGCGCTTCGCGAGGGACGGCATCCGCTGGCCATCGAAACCGAGGTCGTCATCCAGGCAGAAGGCGGCCTGTTCGACGACGCGCGCAGGCAGGCCGGCAGCCTCGCCCACGCACGCCGCCGCGACTACGGCCAGACCGCCATCGTCGCGCACGTGCGCTGCAGCGCGCCGCTGGAAGGCTGGGCCTGGGAGCGCTTCACGCCCGAGGGCCCGCTCGCGCTGCTGCCGCAGGACGATGCGCAGGGACCCGGGTATGCGCTGGTCTGGTGCTGCTCGCCCGGAGAGGCACGCCGCCGCGCGGGGTTGCCCGACGACGCCTTCCTCGCCGAACTCGGTACGGCTTTCGGCGACCGCATGGGCCGCTTTACACACGCCAGCGCGCGCCACACCTTTGCGCTCGGGCTGCACGCGCAACGCGTTCCGGTCGATCGGCGCGTGGCGGCCATCGGGAATGCGGCGCAGACGATCCACCCCGTGGCGGGCCAGGGCTTCAACCTGGGCCTGCGCGATGCGTTCGAGATGGCGCGTACGCTGCGAGACGGCGCAACGCCCGCCGCGCTCGCCCGCTTTGCCCGTGAACGCACGTTCGACCGCGCCGTCACCATCGGCCTGACCGACTTGCTGCCGCGCGCGTTTGCCGTCCCGGGCCGCACGTTCGGCCACCTGCGCGGCGCGGCGCTCACGCTGCTCGAATGCCTGCCGCCGCTCAAACACGGGCTTGCGCGCCAGATGATGTTTGGCCAGCGACGCTAGGGCATGCAGATCACCGTCGTGGGTGCCGGCATTGTGGGCACCGCATGTGCACTGCAATTGCAACGCGAAGGCCATCAGGTCACGCTGCTCGATCAGGCCGGCATCGGCGAAGGCTGCTCGTTTGGCAACGCCGGCTGCCTGAGCGTGGCGTCCGTCGTGCCGATGGCGCTGCCCGGCATGCTCAGGCAGGTGCCGAAATGGCTGGCCGACCCCATGGGCCCGCTCACGGTGCGCTGGTCCTACCTGCCGCGCGCCCTGCCCTGGCTGCTGCAATGGGTGCGCGCCGGCAATGAAGCGCAGGCGCGTGCGACGGCGCCGCCGCTGGCACATCTGTTCAGCGCGACCTTTCCCGGCTATCGCAGCCTGCTCGATGCCGCGCAATACGACAGCCTGATCCGCCAGACCGGGCACCTGTATGTCTGGCGCACGCTGACGCGCTCCTCGGGCGACGCGCTGGCGCAATCGATCCGCGATGCAACCGGCGTGCGCTCCCAAGCCCTGAGCGCCAACGAAGCCCGCGAACTGGAGCCCGCGCTGGCCCCGGATATCCAGTCCGCCCTTTTGCTGCCCGACAACGGCTTCACGGTCAACCCGGAGCGGCTGGTCAAAACGCTGGCGGCCAATCTTGCGGCAGCCGGCGGCACGTTCCTGCGCCGCAAGGTGGTGGATGTCGAATCGGACGACCACGGCCCGACGCGGCTGCAGACCGATTGCGGCACGCTGCCCGTGTCGAAGCTCGTCGTCACGGCCGGCGCGTGGTCGATGCGGCTCGGCGCAAAGCTCAGCGGCACGCGCATCCCGCTCGATACCGAACGCGGCTATCACGCAATGCTGAGCGCCCCGACCGTGCAGCCCTCGCGGCCGATCATGGACTGCGAACGCAAGTTCATCGCCACGCCCATGGAAGGCGGCCTGCGCATTGCCGGCACAGTCGAGATCGGCGGGCTGGATGCTCCGCCCGATTACCGCCGTGCCCGCATCCTGGCGCGACAGGGTCAGCAACTCTTCCCCGGCCTCGCCTTTGCGGACGACAGCCAGTGGATGGGCTTTCGGCCGTCGATTCCGGACAGCCTGCCCGTCATCGACCGCTCCGAGCGCTACCGCAACGTCTTCTTTGCGTTCGGGCACGGCCACCTGGGCATGACGGGCGCGCCCGGCACGGCCAGGCTCATCGCCGATCTGGTCAGCGAACGCGCGCCCTTCATCGACGCCCGCCCGTACGGCCTGCAACGGTTCCGCTGATGCCGCCGCGGCAAGCACGCCCTGCCGCAACCGCACCGCCGCATAGTTTGTGCACAACATTTAGGCAATCGGCCGGTTTGGCGGTAAAATCCCGTCCTCGCATTTTTCACCCCCGTCGTTCCGCCAATGCTGGCGGAAGGGGCTGTTTTTTCGTTTCTTCGTCGCTCAACGCCTCACCAACGCGCCGCGTACCGTGCAGATCGGACCGCATACCCTTCGCAACAACCTGTTCGTCGCCCCGATGGCGGGTGTGACGGACCGCCCGTTCCGCCAGCTTTGCAAGCGGCTGGGCGCGGGCTATGCGGTGTCCGAGATGGTCGCGTCCAACGCGCAGCTCTGGAAGAGCGAGAAGACCATGCGGCGCGCCAATCACGAAGGCGAGGTCGAGCCGATTGCCGTGCAGATCGCCGGCGCCGAACCGATGATGATGGCCGAGGCCGCACGCTACAACGTCGACCGGGGCGCGCAGATCATCGACATCAACATGGGCTGCCCGGCCAAGAAGGTGTGCAACGTGGCCGCCGGTTCGGCGCTGCTGCAGAACGAGCCGCTGGTGGCGCGCATCGTCGAGGCGGTGGTCGGGGCCGTGGGCGACCGGGTGCCTGTCACGCTCAAGATCCGCACCGGCTGGGACCGCGAGCATCGCAACGCACTCACCGTGGCGCGCATCGCGCAGGACGCGGGCATCAGCATGCTGACCGTGCACGGTCGCACGCGTGCCGACCTGTACCACGGTGAAGCCGAATACGACACCATCGCCGCGGTCAAGGCGTCGGTGCGCATTCCGGTGGTCGCCAACGGCGACATCACCACGCCGGCCAAGGCCAAGCACGTGCTGGCCGTAACGGGCGCCGACGCCATCATGATCGGCCGCGCGGCGCAGGGCCGCCCGTGGCTGTTCCGCGAGATCGAACACTTCCTGCAAACCGGCACGCTGCTGCCGGCGCCCGAGGTGGAAGAGATCCGCGGCATCATGAACACGCACCTCGAAGAGCACTACGCGTTCTACGGCGAGTACACCGGCGTGCGCACCGCGCGCAAGCACATCGCCTGGTACACGCGCGGGTTGGCGGGGGCCAACCTGTTCCGCCACCGCATGAACACCATCGAAGACACCGCGGCGCAACTGGCTGCCGTCAACGCGTTCTTCGACGAACAGCGCGCGCTGTCCGATCGCCTCGTCTACGAAGACCAGGCCACCGCCGACAGCGAGCGCCCCACGACGGGCAACAACGACAACAACAAGGAACTGCTTGCCGCATGAGCCGCAACCCGATCGAACGTTGCATCCGCGACAGCCTGGATGCCTACTACCGCGACCTGGATGGCGAAAACCCGTCCAACGTCTACGACATGGTGCTGCAGGCCATCGAGCGGCCGCTGCTGGAGACCGTGATGGAATGGGCCTCCAACAACCAGTCGCAGGCGGCCGATTACCTGGGCATCAACCGCAACACGCTGCGCAAGAAGCTGCAGCAGCACGGGTTGCTCTGAGCCCGCCGACCGATTTCCCTTTCTGACGGCGCCAGGGCCACCACCCCAGCGCCACACCCGCCCACCGGCGTTTCCATCATGATCCAGCAAGCCCTGCTTTCCGTTTCCGACAAGACCGGCATCGTCGACTTTGCCCGTGCCCTGCACGAGCGCGGCGTCAAGCTCCTCTCCACCGGCGGCACCGCCAAGCTGCTCGCCGAATCGGGCCTGCCCGTGACGGAAGTGGCGGACTACACCGGCTTTCCGGAAATGCTCGACGGCCGCGTCAAGACGCTGCACCCGAAGGTGCACGGCGGCATCCTGGCCCGCCGCGACCTGCCCGAGCACATGGCGGCGCTCGCTGAGCACAGAATCCCGACCATCGATCTGCTGGTGGTGAACCTGTACCCGTTCCAGCAGACGGTGGCCAAGGACGAATGCACGCTGGCCGACGCCATCGAGAACATCGACATCGGCGGCCCGACCATGCTGCGCTCGGCGGCCAAGAACCATCGCGACGTGACGGTCATTGTTGACCCGGCCGACTACGCCACCGTGCTGGCCGAAATGCAGGCCAACAACAACACGGTCGGCTACGACACCAACTTCATGCTGGCCAAGAAGGTGTTCGCGCACACCGCGCAGTACGACGGCGCCATCACCAACTACCTGACGAGCCTCGGCGCCGACAAGTCGCACAGCACGCGCAGCGCCTATCCGCAAACGCTGAACCTGGCCTTCGACAAGGTGCAGGAAATGCGCTACGGCGAGAACCCGCACCAGTCCGCCGCGTTCTACCGCGACCTGAAGGCCGTGAGCGGCGCGCTCGCCAACTACACGCAACTGCAGGGCAAGGAGTTGTCGTACAACAACATCGCCGACGCCGACGCCGCGTGGGAATGCGTGAAGTCGTTCGACCCGGCCAAGGGCGCCGCGTGCGTCATCATCAAGCACGCCAACCCGTGCGGCGTGGCCATTGGCGGCACCGCGCAGGAAGCGTATGAGAAGGCCTTCAAGACCGACTCGACTTCGGCCTTCGGCGGCATCATCGCCTTCAACGTGCCGCTGGATGAAGCAGCCGCACAGGTCGTCGCCAAGCAGTTCGTGGAAGTGCTGATCGCCCCGGGGTTCTCGGAAGGGGCGCGTGCCGTGTTCGCCGGCAAGCAGAACGTGCGTGTGCTCGAAATTCCGCTCGGCAACGGCATCAATGCGTACGACTTCAAGCGCGTGGGCGGCGGCCTGCTGGTGCAGAGCCCGGACGCCAAGAACGTGCAGCCGAGCGAGCTGCGCGTGGTCACCAAGCGCCACCCGACCCCGAAGGAAATGGACGACCTGATGTTCGCCTGGCGCGTCGCCAAGTTCGTCAAGTCGAACGCCATCGTGTTCTGCGGCGGCGGCATGACGCTGGGCGTGGGCGCCGGCCAGATGAGCCGTGTGGACTCGGCCCGCATCGCCAGCATCAAGGCGCAGAACGCCGGTCTGACGCTGGCCGGTTCGGCTGTGGCGTCGGATGCGTTCTTCCCGTTCCGCGATGGCCTGGACGTGGTGGTCGACGCTGGCGCCTCGTGCGTGATCCAGCCAGGCGGCTCGGTGCGCGACGATGAAGTGATCGCCGCCGCCGACGAGCGCAACGTGGCGATGATCTTCACGGGCACCCGCCACTTCCGCCACTGATCGGCACGGTCGTTCGACCGATCAGCGGGGCAAGGCGTAGACTGGCGCCTGCCCCGTTTTTCTTTTCTGCTCCGCTCCATTTCATGCGCATCCTCGGCATCGATCCCGGCCTTCGCACCACGGGTTTCGGCGTGCTCGAACGGCACGGCCACAAGCTCGTGTACGTGGCCTCGGGCACGATCAAGAGCAACGGCAATGCCGACCTGCCCAGCCGCCTGAAGACGCTGTATGACGGCGTCTCCGAACTGGTGAGCACCTACCGGCCGGACTGCGCTTCCATCGAAAAGGTGTTCGTCAACGTCAACCCGCAGTCGACGCTGCTGCTCGGCCAGGCGCGCGGCGCGGTGATCTGCGGCCTGATGAGCGGCAACCTGCCCGTGTTCGAATACACCGCGCTGCAACTGAAGCAGGCGGTGGTCGGCTACGGCCGCGCCAACAAGGACCAGGTGCAGGAGATGGTCGTGCGCCTGCTCAACCTGGAAGGCAAACCCGGCGCCGATGCATCGGACGCCTTGGGCGTGGCGATCTGCCATGCGCACGGCGGCGAAACGCTGGCCGCCATGGCAGGGCTGGCGCCGCAGCTTGCGCAAAAGGGGCTGCGCGTGCGGCGCGGGCGCCTCGTCGGTTGACAGGATCTTCAAAGTCGGCGGGTAGCTGCTTCATCGCGCGGCGACTACCATGCGGGGTGTCCGTCTTCAGGAGATCCCGATGCTGCGCCGCCTCATCCTGCTGAGCCCGTTGATCTTGAGTACCTCGATGGCCCTGTCCGCCTGCCGGCTGGAATACAACCATGGCGGCGACAACGGCGGCGGCAACACCACGCCCATCACCACCGTCCAGGTGATCGGACACCGCGGTGCATCGGCGTTGCGGCCCGAGCACACGCTCGCCTCGTACCAGAAGGCCATCGACGACGGCGCCGACATCATCGAGCCCGATCTCGTCTCCACCAAAGATGGCGTGCTCGTGGCGCGCCACGAGAACGAAATCTCCGGCACGACGAACGTGGCCGACGTGGCAGCATTTGCTGGCCGCAAGACCACCAAGACGATCGACGGCCAGAGCGTCACCGGCTGGTTCACCGAAGACTTCACGCTGGCCGAGCTCAAGACCCTGCGCGCACGCGAGCGCATCCCCAGCATCCGGCCGGACAACACGGCCTACAACGACCAGTTCGACATCCCCACGCTCGACGAGATCATCGCGCTCGCGCGGGACCAATCCGCCAGGCTTGGCCGCAACATCGGCATCTATCCCGAGACGAAACATCCGACGTACTTCCAGTCGATCGGTCTGCCGCTCGAAGACAGGCTGATCGATGCACTGCGCCGTGATGCCTTCACGGCGAGCCGCACCACGGTCTACATCCAGTCGTTCGAAGTGGCCAACCTCAAGGCCATCCGCGACAAGATCGGCAGCAGCCAGCCGAACTGGAAGCTCGTGCAACTGATGGGCACATCCGGACGACAGCCCTACGACTTTGTTGTTGCCAAAGACCACCGCACCTTCGGCGACATGATGACGAGCCAGGGGATGCGCGACATCGCCGCATACGCCAACGGCGTCGGCCCGGACAAGAGCAGCATCATGGGCCTCGACGCGAACGGCAAGCTGACCGATCCGACCGACTTGATCCGCAACGCGCACAACGCTGGGCTGGTCGTTCATCCGTACACCTTCCGCCCGGAGAACACCTTCCTGCCGCCGTCGCTGCGCAGCGGTGCCGATAGCACGCGCAACGTCAACGGCTCGATCGCGGAGATCCAGACATTCCTGCGCGCGGGCGTCGATGGCTTCTTTACCGACGATCCGGCGGTGGGACGGCAAGCCGTGTCGACCTTCAAGCGCTAGTTGTTGCGCATCGGAACCGTAGCGCGCGGCTGACCCTGGATCGGCCGCGCGGTAGGTTTCGGCTACACTGCGTCCCGTTTTGGAGGAGGAACCCCACCCATGATCGGACGCATCGCCGGGACGCTGATCGAAAAGAACCCGCCGCACCTGCTGGTCGATTGCCACGGCGTCGGCTACGAGATCGACGTGCCGATGAGCACGTTCTACAACCTGCCCGCCACCGGCGAAAAGGTCGTGCTGCTGACCCAGCAGATCGTGCGTGAGGACGCCCATCTGCTCTACGGTTTCGGCACCGCCGCCGAGCGTGAAACCTTCCGCCAGCTCATCAAGATTTCCGGCATCGGCGCGCGCATTGCGCTGGCGGTGCTGTCGGGTATGTCGGTAGCCGAACTCGCGCAGGCCGTCACGCTGCAGGAAGCCGGGCGGCTGACGCGCATCCCGGGGATCGGCAAGAAGACGGCCGAGCGCCTGCTGCTCGAACTCAAGGGCAAGCTGGGCGCCGACCTCGGCGCCGTGCCCGGCGGCCCGGCCGTCTCTGACGACGCGGTCGACGTGCTCAACGCCTTGCTGGCGCTGGGGTATTCCGACAAGGAAGCGGCGCTCGCCATCAAGCAGGTGCCGGCCGGCACGGGCGTGTCCGAGGGGATCAAGCTGGCGCTCAAGGCGCTGTCCAAGGGCTGACACAACTAGCGCCGAATAACTGTGATCAGCGCTACAACGGAAATCACCAATGCGGAGGCGCTGGCAAACAGGGCGGTAATAGACTGAAGCATCTTTTTTTTGGATTAAGTGACGGGTTACGCCCAGTGTTGGGCAGGATTCGCTTTCACACCACGGCCAAATATGAGTGTTTTGGCCGTATTGCCGTGAGCGAACTAATGGTATTTGGGCGAAGCTGCCGTGCCCACCGGTCCTTGTTGTGGCGGCGTACGCGACAACAAGGCAGCGGTAAAATGGCCGCCAACGCCGTCTGCCCGTCATGATCGAAACCGACAAGCTCGCCGCCAAGGCTGTCTCTGCTGAGCGCATCATCTCAGCCTCCCCCGCCTCCCCCAACGAGGAGGCGTTCGAGCGCGCGCTGCGCCCCAAGCTGCTCGACGAATATGTCGGCCAGGAAAAGGTGCGCGGCCAGCTCGACATCTTCATGACGGCGGCCAAGCAGCGCAGCGAAGCGCTGGACCACGTGCTGCTGTTCGGCCCCCCCGGCCTGGGCAAGACGACGCTGGCGCACATCATCGCGCGCGAGATGGGCGTCAACCTGCGCCAGACTTCGGGCCCCGTGCTGGAGCGGCCCGGCGATCTGGCCGCGCTGCTCACCAACCTCGAAGCCAACGACGTCCTCTTCATCGACGAGATTCATCGGCTCTCGCCCGTGGTGGAGGAAATCCTGTACCCGGCGCTGGAGGACTACCAGATCGACATCATGATTGGCGAGGGCCCGGCGGCGCGCTCGGTCAAGCTCGATCTGCAGCCGTTCACGCTGGTGGGGGCCACCACGCGGGCCGGCATGCTGACCAACCCGCTGCGCGACCGCTTCGGCATCGTCGCGCGGCTGGAGTTCTACACGCCTGCCGAGCTGACGAAGATCGTCACGCGCTCGTCGGGCCTGCTGAACGCCCATATCGTCGACGAAGGTGCGCTGGAAATCGCCAAGCGCTCGCGCGGCACGCCGCGTATCGCCAACCGTCTGCTGCGCCGCGTACGTGACTACGCCGAGGTCAAGGCCGACGGCGTCATCACGCGCGAAGTCGCCGATGCCGCACTGGCGATGCTCGATGTGGATGCCGTCGGCTTCGACCTGATGGACCGCAAGCTGCTCGAAGCGATCCTGCACAAGTTCAACGGCGGGCCGGTCGGCATCGACAACCTGGCGGCAGCCATCGGCGAAGAGCGCGACACGATCGAAGACGTGCTCGAGCCGTACCTGATCCAGCAGGGCTACCTGCAGCGCACGCCGCGCGGCCGCGTGGCTACGGCATCGGCGTACCAGCACTTCGGGCTGGGCGCGCCAAAGAGCGGCCCGGTGCGCGATCTGTGGGACGACAACAACTAGCCATCAGCGCCGCGACGCCATGACCGCTCCAAGTCCTCAGCGCAACTTCCGCTACTACGACTTCGTCATGGCCGCCTTCGTCACAGTGCTGCTGTGCTCGAACCTGATCGGTGCGGCCAAGGCGGCGCAGGTCACGTTGCCGATCCTTGGGCCGGTCACATTTGGCGCGGGCGTGCTGTTCTTCCCGATCTCGTACATCTTCGGCGACATCCTCACCGAGGTGTACGGCTACGGGCGCGACCGCCGCGTGGTGTGGGCGGGTTTTGCCGCGCTCGTCTTCGCGTCGTTCATGTCGCTGGTGGTGCTGGCGCTGCCCGTGGCGCCGTTCATGGCCGGCTATCAGAAGAGCCTGAACGACGTGTTCGGCAACACGCCGCGCATCGTGGCGGGGTCGCTCATCGCATTCTGGTGCGGCAGCTTTGCCAACAGCTACACGCTGGCGAAGATGAAGATCGCAACGGAAGGGAAATGGCTGTGGACGCGCATCGTCGGGTCCACGGTGGTGGGCGAGGCGGTCGATTCGTCGCTGTTCTACGTGATCGCCTTCTACGGCATCTGGCCGCACGAACAGGTGCTGCGCGTGGCCATCGCGCAATACATCCTCAAGACCGGCTGGGAAATCGTCGCAACCCCACTCACCTACCGCGTCGTCGCCTTCCTCAAGCGCGCCGAGAACGAGGACTACTACGACCGCGATACCGACTTCACGCCGTTCCGGCTGAAGGTGTAGCGTTCAGGGAACGCGGCGGTCCACCTCGTCGAGCACCAGCAAATCGAGGTGCGCGACATCGCCCCACTGCAGCACGGTCAACTGATGACCGTCGGATGAAAGCCGGTTGATGCTCGCGTTGCGCAGCTCATGCCGGCGTGGCTCGGTGAGCGTCATGGCGTTGGCGTGGCGATACAGGCAATCCAGCACGCCGCCGTGGCTGACCAGCGCGATGCGTTCGCCGGGGTGGCGGCGGACCAGGCGCAGGGCTGTCTGCACCGCGCGCTCGTGGAATTCGGTGAGCGTTTCGCCGCCGGGCGGCGCGAACGCCGGCACGCGGTTCTGCCAGGCGTCGAATTCAGCCGGATGCCGCTCGGCGACTTCGGCGTAGGTCAGGCCTTCGAACTCGCCGTAGCAGCGTTCGCGAAGGCCGGCGTCGTCGCGCACCGCTACGCCGAGCTCATCGGCCAGCGCTTGCGCGGTCTGCCGGGCGCGCGACAGGTCGCTTGCGTAGACCGCATCGAAGCGCTCACCCGCGAGCGCCCTGCCGAGCTGCGCGGCTTGCTCAAGCCCCTGCGTGTTCAGCGGCACGTCGAGCTGGCCTTGCAGGCGGCGCTCACGGTTCCAGTCGGTCTCGCCGTGGCGGATGAGCACGATGTGGGTAATTTGCGGCATCGGCATGGGCATGGCAGCGGCGCGTGGCATCACGGGGTCCTGGGCAGGTCAGACGGATTTGACGGCGGATTTGGCCACCTCGGGCGCTGCCGCCCGCACCGCTGGCGGCGCGACCTGCAGCCAGAACGTGACCGGCCCATCGTTGACGAGCGATACCTTCATGTCGGCACCGAACTCCCCGGTGGCGACGATGGGGTGCTGCGCCTGCGCCCGCGTCACGAAATGCTCGTACAGGCGGCGGCCGTCTTGCGGCGCAGCCGCCGGCGTAAAGCTCGGACGCGTACCGGACTTGGTATCGGCCGCCAGCGTGAACTGCGAGACGATCAGCAAGCCGCCTGCCTGCCCGTTGCCGTCGATGTTGCGCACCGGCAGGTTCATCCTGCCCTGCGCATCCGAGAACACGCGGTAGTTCAGCAGCTTTTCCAGCAAGCGGTCGGCCTCGGCGGCGGTGTCGCCGCGTTCGGCGCACACGAGGGCGAGCAGGCCCGGTCCGATCTCGCCGACGACGCGGCCATCGACGCGCACGGCCGCTTCCGACACGCGCTGGATCAGGCCGATCACTTCAGCACCACGCGCGCAAATCGGCGCTTGCCGACCTGCATGACGAACGTGCCTGCCTCCACCTTCAGGCCCTTGTCGCTGATGACGGTACCGTCGATCTTTACGCCACCCTGCTCGATGTTGCGGTTGGCTTCCGACGTCGACGGGCAGAGGCCGGCCTGCTTGAGCAGCTGCGCGATGCCCAGCGGCGCGCCCGACAGCTCGATCTGCGGGATGTCGTCCGGCACGCCGCCGCGGGCGCGGTGGTTGAAGTCATCCAGTGCGCGCTCGGCATCGGCCTGGCTGTGGAAGCGCGCAACGATTTCCTGCGCCAGCAGCACCTTGCAATCGCGCGGGTTGCGGCCCAGCGCGACCTCTTCCTTCATCATGTCGATCTCGGCCTGCGGGCGGAAGGACAGCAGCGTGTAGTACGTCCACATCAGGTCGTCGGAGATGCTCATCAGCTTGCCGAACATCTCATTCGGCGCCTCGCTGATGCCGACGTAGTTGCCCTTGGACTTGGACATCTTCTCCACGCCGTCCAGCCCCACCAGCAGCGGCATCGTCAGGATGCACTGCGGCTCCTGGCCGTATTCCTTCTGCAGCTCGCGCCCGACCAGCAGGTTGAATTTCTGGTCGGTGCCACCCAGCTCCAGGTCGGATTTCAGCGCAACGGAGTCGTACCCCTGCATCAGCGGGTAGAGGAATTCGTGCACCGAGATCGGCACGCCGGCCTTGAAGCGCTTGGTGAAGTCATCGCGCTCCATCATGCGGGCGACGGTGTAGCGCGAGGCCAGCTGGATCATGCCGCGCGCACCCAGCGGGTCGCACCATTCGCTGTTGTAGCGGATCTCGGTCTTGCTCGGGTCAAGGACCATGCTGGCCTGGCGGTAGTAGGTCTGTGCGTTGGCCTCGATCTGCTCGCGCGTGAGCGGCGGGCGCGTCGAGTTGCGGCCCGACGGATCGCCGATGGTCGAGGTGAAATCGCCGATCAGGAAGATCACCTGATGCCCCAGGTCCTGCAGCTGGCGCATCTTGTTGAGCACCACCGTGTGGCCGATGTGGATGTCGGGCGCAGTCGGGTCCAGGCCCAGCTTGATGCGCAACGGCACGCCGGTCGCGGCGCTGCGCGCGAGCTTCTGTTCCCACTCTGCCGCCACCAGCAATTCGTCGCAGCCGCGCAGCGACACCTCCATCGCGTGCAGCACCTCGGGCGTGACCGGATATTTCGGTTTGCCCGGCGTAGCGTTGTCGGAAGCGGGTACGGAAGCGTCAGGTGCGGTCATGGCAAAAAGAAAGGTCACCGCGCCGCTGAAGCAACGGCGCGAACGGAAACAAGAAACAGGGAGATCGTGCGTGCGCGATGGCCGACATGCGTCCAAGACGTTCCGGCCGCGCAATCCCGGGATTTTACCGTGATGTGCCCAGCCGGCCCGCCATCGCGCTGGTAAGCTGTCGCGCATGAGCCATCCCGACAACATTTCCACCCGCAGCGACCGCTACATCGGCCTGATGTCCGGCACCAGCCTGGACGGCGTCGACGGCGTACTCGCGGATTTCTCCGGCGACCACCCGGCCGTCCTGGCCGACGCCTACGTGCCCTTCCCTGCCGAGCTGCGGCAGCGCTTTCTGGACCTGCAGCACGCCGGTCACGATGAAATCCACCGCGAGGCCTTGGCCGCCAATGCGCTCGCCATCGTCTACGCCGAATGCGTCGGCAGGCTGCTCGAGGGCACGGGCCTGACCGCACACGACGTGCAGGCCATCGGCGCGCACGGGCAGACGATCCGTCATCAGCCCGGCGCGCACGACGGTATCGGCTACACGCGCCAGACACAGCATGCTGCCGTGCTGGCCGAGCGTGTCGGCATCGACGTCATCGCCGACTTTCGCAGCCGCGACATCGCCGCGGGCGGCCAGGGCGCGCCGCTTGTGCCGGCCCTGCATCGCGCGCTGTTTGGCCTGCCGGATGCGTGGCGCGTGGTGTGCAACATCGGCGGCATCGCCAACCTGACCGTGCTGCCCCCGCAGGCGTCCGATGCGCGCGACGCCGTGCTGGGCTTCGACTGCGGCCCCGGCAACGCCCTGATGGATTATTGGGTCCACAACCACCAAGGCACCCGCTACGACGCCGACGGCGCCTGGGCGCGCACCGGGCGCGTGGACAAAGCCCTGCTTGCGCGCCTCAAGGCAGAACCGTTCTTTGCCGCCGCGCCGCCGAAGAGTACCGGTCGTGACCTGTTCAACCCGGCGTGGCTGCAGCAGTCGCTCGGCGATGCACTTGCCGCCGCACGCCCAGCAGACGTGCAAGCCACGCTGCTCGCCCTCACCGCCGGCACCATCGCCGATGCCGTACAGGCGCATGCGCCGCAAGCGACATCGCTGCTCGTCTGCGGCGGCGGTGCACGCAACGGCGCGCTGATGGCCCACATCGGGCAGCAACTGCCGGGCGTGCAAGTCGCCCCGACAGACGACTTTGGTGTGCCAGCGCACCAAGTGGAAGCGCTCGCCTTTGCGTGGCTGGCGCGCCAGTGCGTACACCGCGTACCGGGCAATCTGTACACCGCGACCGGCGCCTCGGGCGGTCGCATTCTTGGCGCGATCTATCCGGCCTGAGCACCCAAACTCAAGGCAACAAAAAAGCGCACCCAGGTGCGCTTTTTCCTTTGGAGCGAGGCCCCGTCAGACCGAGAACGACGAGCCGCAACCGCAGGTGGTCGAGGCATTCGGATTCTTGATGACGAATTGCGCGCCGTTGATGTCTTCCTTGTAGTCGATCTCGGCGCCCACCAGGTACTGGTAGCTCATCGAGTCGATCAGCAGCGTCACGCCATTCTTGGTCATGGTCGTGTCGTCTTCGTTGGTTTCTTCGTCAAAGGTGAAGCCGTACTGGAAGCCCGAGCAACCGCCGCCCTGCACGAATACGCGCAGCTTCAGCTCCGGGTTGCCTTCTTCTTCAATCAGTTGCTTGACCTTGTCCGCAGCGCTGTCGGTAAAGACCAGCGGAGCCGGAACCTCGTTCACATCGGGCGTGGCTGCCTGCGCGACTGCGTTCATGAAAATCTCCTGTGGGATACGTCTCAAACTTGCCTGTATTTTAAGCGCAAGCTTGAAATCGTGCCGAAGCCCCGGGTTTCAAGGGGGCATTGTGCGGTGCCCCAGCAACGGCTGGCACCGCGTGTGATCAGTCCTGGTTCGAGGCCAGCTTGAGATTGGGCAGCAGCTTCACATCGCCAGGCGCCGCGTGCGTCAGCGTGCCCATGACGACCGCGCCCTGGTGCATCTCCAGCGCCGCGTATTGCACGTTGCCCTCGATGCGGGCCTTGGGCTGCAACTCGAGCAGTTCAGCCACATGCACCGGTCCCACCACCGTGCCGTTGAGGATCAGGTGCCCGACGTGCACCTCGCCTTCCACGCGTGCGCTGTCGGTAATGACGAGCATGCTCGGTTTGTCAGGGTCGCCGTAGACGTTGCCCTTGATCTCGCCGTCGATCCGCAGACCGCCCGAGAAGCGAAGGTCGCCTTCCAGCCTGGTGCGGGCGCCGAGCAATGTTTCAATCGCCAAGCCCTTCTTCTTGCCAAACAGCATCGTCGACTCCTCTTTTTGTACTGTTCCGACAGGACGTGCCCGTCAGATGGAAAAACTCTGGCTCGCCTTGATCTTGCCGTTCTGCAGCACCTTCACCATCACCGACTGCACCGTGGTGCCGGGTGGCACATCCACCCAACCTTCCAGGCGCTGATAGTGCGTGAGCTTGACGCGGGTAGTGGCTGCAGCCGACCCGCTCGCCGCCCCACCCGGGAAATCGATCGTAGCAGGTTTGCCCGCCTGTACCACGTTCAACGTCAGCGCCAATTGCCCCTGGAATTCGGAGACCGGGGCAAAGGCCTTGCCGCCGCCCTGCATCAGCAACACGCGAAAGCGCAGGCGCGTAGGCTGGGCTTCATCCGGTGCAATGCGGAAGCTGCGCACGTAGATGCCGGCGGAGTTGGTCGGCGCGGGCAGCAGGCTGTCGAAGAACGCCAGATCTTCTTTCAGTTGCGCGTTCTCGGTCTCGAGCGCCTTGAGTTGCTCGGCCATCTGCGCCTGCGCCCCTTCGGCAATACCCAGACGGGCATCCACGGTGCCCGCCGACGCGGCCAGCTTGTCGCGCTCGGCCTGCACCGCAGCCAACTTCGCGGTCAGTTCGCGGTTCATCGCGCGCAGGTCGCTGTCGTGCGGCCCCGTCAGACGGCGGCCCTCCTCGAACGCCCACAGCGCTGCTGCCGCCGCCAAGCCAAGCACCACCGCAATCAGCAGAACCGTCACCGGCCATGGCAGGCGTGAACGTACGGTCACGTTCGGAGCGAGCACGGAAGCGCGGCGCAACAGGCGGCGCGCCTTCATGCGGCCACTCCCAGGCTCGCACTGCGGATCGAAACCGGCTTAGGCGAAACAGCGGATTGCATCATACGAACCAAACGCTGGCAAAGTGTGAATTGTAGTCCTGCGTGCATGTCGGAGCTGTTGCAAAGCGTAAGTGAGGGGCAGGACGCATCACATCATTTGAGTGAAGCCCACAAAACAAAAAACCACACCCGAGGGTGTGGTTCTTTGCTGAAGCAGGAGCAGCGATTAACGCTTCGAGAACTGCTTGGCGCGGCGGGCCTTGCGCAGACCGACCTTCTTACGCTCGACTTCACGTGCATCACGCGTCACCAGACCGGCCTTCGACAGGGCGGGCTTCAGCGTGGCATCGTAATCGATCAGGGCGCGGGTGATGCCGTGACGCACGGCCCCGGCCTGGCCGGTTTCACCGCCGCCAACCACGTTGACCTTGATGTCAAACGTAGCTGCGTGGTTGGTCAGTTCCAGCGGCTGACGCACGATCATCAGCGAGGTTTCACGAGCGAAGTACTCGTTGATAGCCTTGCCGTTGACGATGATGTCGCCCTTGCCGGACTTGATGAAGACACGTGCCACAGCGCTCTTGCGGCGGCCGGTGCCATAGTTCCAGTTTCCGATCATGGATTAGGCCCCTTAGATTTCCAGCGCTTTCGGCTGCTGAGCTTCGTGCGGATGCGAGCCTTCGGCGTAAACCTTCAGCTTCTTGATCATCGCGTAGCCCAGCGGACCCTTCGGCAGCATGCCCTTCACAGCCTTTTCCAGGGCACGGCCCGGGAAACGCTGCTGCATCTTGCCAAACGTCGTTTCGTAGATACCGCCCGGGTAACCCGAGTGGCGATAGTACTTCTTGTCGGTCGTCTTGGCGCCCGTCACGCGCAGCTTGGCCGCGTTGATGACGATGATGAAATCGCCGGTATCGACGTGCGGAGTGAATTCGGGCTTGTGCTTGCCGCGCAGTCGGTGTGCCACTTCGCTGGCGACACGCCCGAGGACCTTGTCCGTCGCGTCAATCACGTACCAATCGCGCTTCACCTCATGCGGCTTTGCGGAAAAGGTCTTCATGATTTTTCCAAAATAGAGTCAGTGCCCGAGTGGACCCGTATCGCGCCCAGAGCTTGCGCTCAAACTGCTCACGAACGGATCGTCTTGCGGACGCCTGCGCAACCTCATGCAAGGTCGTCGCCGGCCCGCCTTCCCGCTTGTTGGTGCGGGCTCTCTGGATGTCTTCTCCGCGGGCAATCCGGAAAAGATTTCGATTGTACCTCGCGACGAGCCCTTGACACAAGGAAAAGGGCGCGTTCCCCGCACAACGGACAAAAAAAAACCCAAGCTATCGAGCTTGGGTTTGAATCCACCAAAGGAGGAGGGTGGAGGAGACACCTGCTGATCGGTTGACTTGGCGGGTTGCACCGCATCAACTGATCCAATGGTGCAAATTATACCCATTTCTGGGGCACGCGCAAGGAAATTTGCACTACGAAATCGCATCCCGTAATGCGGAAAGCAGATAGGAGCACTCGCTAGCGATAAAACTCCATATATATCAATTACTTACATGTAACGTCGAGCGTCGCGTCCGCGAAACACTAGAGCGACCCCTCGAAATTCGGGTCGTTTTTGGTGCGGCAGCCGCGGGTTGCACCTTTTCTTGAAGGTGCCACTGTCAAGCCGGCCCGACCCTAATCGGACAGCGCGGGCGTGGGCCGCTGGCTACAATGTGGCACTTCGTCGGCGCAGGCCGACTCCGCACAAGGATTGGACATGGATTGCACAGTGAGCTGGGCCGGCCCGGATGGCATGGCCTTTTTGGCGGAAACCGGCAGCGGCCACCTCGTCACCATGGACGGCGCACCGGACGGCGGTGGCCGCAACCTGGCACCGCGCCCGATGGAAATGGTGCTGCTGGGCACCGGCGGCTGCACGGCCTATGACGTGGTGCTGATCCTCAAGCGCGGCCGGCAAGACGTGCAGGGCTGCAGCGTCAAGCTGCATGCCGATCGCGCCGAAACCGACCCGAAGGTCTTCACGCGGATTCACTTCACCTTTACGGTGACGGGGCGCAATCTCAAGCGGGAAGCCGTTGAACGTGCGATCCAGTTGTCGCACGAGAAGTACTGCTCGGCGTCGATCATGCTGGCCAAGACAGCCGAGATCACGCACTCGCTGGAGCTGGTGGACCTCGCCACGCAGCCGGGCGCATCGGAATAAGAAGCGAAGCGGACCGATAAGCCGGATTCTGTGCGCCGCGTGGCCGAAACCAGCGGCGTGACAACCATTCCTCTAGACCGGCTGTTGCCAGCCGGCTCAAGCTCCCTACCCGCAGACTCGGCGAGCCGCTTCATCGCCTGCTTACTTGGGATTGCTCCGGGTGGAGGTTACCGCGTTTCACCCTTCGCCCTGACCGAAGCCCGGGCGAAGACTCGTCTCTGTGGCCCTATTCCGCACGTCACCGTGGATGGTCGTTAGCCATCACCCTGCTCTATGGAGTCCGGACTTTCCTCCCCTTCCGCTCGCACGAGGCGGCGCAAGCAGCGGTTGTCTGGTCCGCTTCGCGAGGCGCGAGTCTAGCACTGTTCAGGTAAGAATCGCCGCCGGCCCGGGCGAAAGACTGTCGTGTCCAGATAGAAGCCGGCGTCTTCGTTGGCATCGCACCAACCCGGGATCCCCATGACGGGCAACGGGCGGAAATGGCGGGGCGCGAGATCGGCGTGCAGCAGTGTCTCGGCCAGCGCAGCGTCGAGCGAGGGGCGGTCCGCCGGCAACGCGGCCACCTGCACCGGCCACGCGTGGGCCGTGATCGACTTGTAAGGCGCGACCAGCTTTTCCAAGACTGCATGGCCGAACGGCAGAACCGCGCACGTGGCGCCCCACGCTGCCCTGCCCTCGACGAACAAGCCGCGCCAGTCGAACCCGGTCAGACACCGCTCAGGCGCGTCTTCGGCGTGCAGAAAGATCAGGGCATTTTCGTCGAACAGCGTGGCGGCATCGCGAACGGTGCCGCGTGCCGCGCCAATCCCGTCCTGCGTGATCACCCGCGCCTGGCGCGCGTTGAGCGCTGCCTTCGCACGCGGCCAATGCAACCAGATCAGGGCGTTGAAAAAGTCGTGGAGATTGTCCCGGGTCGGCACCTCGCCCGTGGCGGCGATGTGTGCTTCGTAAGCGGTGCCGGCCGGCAGTGCATCCTGCGGGACGAAGCGCAGAGCATGACCGCTGCACGTGCGGATGGCTTGTGCCGCCGGCTGCGCGTTCAGTGCGTCTCGAAGATCGGCGCCCCGTGAGATTGCGTCTGCAATCGGCGCGCCGATTGCAGCGAGCGGTGCGAACGCCGGATGGCCCCAGTCGATCGCACCGAGATCAGCGGCCAGCAACTCAGACAGACTTCCAGCGCAGCATCTCGCCGCCGCGCAACGGCACCAGCGTCTGCTCGCCGAACGGGACTTCGGCGGGAAGCTGCCATTGCGAGCGCGTGAGCGTCAGCGTGCCGGCGTTGCGCGGCAGGCCGTAGAAGTCCGGCCCGTGGAGGCTCGCAAAACCTTCGAGCTTGTCGAGTGCGTTGGCGTCTTCAAAGGCCTCGGCGTACAGCTCCATGGCGTGCAGCGCAGTGTAGCAGCCGGCGCAACCGCAGGCGTGTTCCTTGACGCCCTTGGCGTGCGGCGCGCTGTCGGTACCGAGGAAGAAGCGCGGGTGGCCCGAGGTGGCCGCGGCCACCAGCGCCAGGCGGTGCGTTTCGCGCTTGAGCACCGGCAGGCAGTAGTAATGCGGGCGGATGCCGCCGACAAACAGGGCGTTGCGGTTGTACAGCAGATGATGCGCGGTGATGGTTGCGCCGACCGGGCCTTCCGCATCGCGCACGTATTCGGCTGCGTGCTTGGTGGTGATGTGCTCGAACACGACCTTCAGCGCCGGGAAGTCGCGGCGCAGCGGCAGCATCACCGTGTCGATGAAGACGGCCTCGCGATCGAAGATGTCGACGGTCGGGTCGGTCACCTCGCCGTGCACGAGCAGTGGCATGCCGACTTCCTGCATGGCTTCGAGCGTCTTGGCGCAGCGGCGCAGGTCCGTCACGCCGGCATCGCTGTTGGTGGTGGCACCCGCGGGATACAGCTTCACGCCATGGACAATGCCGCTGGCCTTGGCCTCGCGGATGACCTCGGGGGACGTGTTGTCGGTCAGGTACAGCGTCATCAGCGGCTCGAACTGCGTACCGGCGGGCAGCGCCGCGAGGATGCGCTCGCGGTAGGCGCGCGCCTGGGCGGTGGTCGTCACCGGGGGCTTGAGGTTCGGCATGATGATCGCCCGGCCGAACTGGCGCGCGGTGTCGCCCACCACATCGGCGAGCGCGTCGCCGTCGCGCAGGTGCAGGTGCCAGTCATCGGGGCGGACGATTGTGAGGGTGTCGGTCATGGTGATGCAGCCTTCGGATGCGGAATGCAGATTCAGAGAATGAGGATGGCGCGGTAGTCGTTGACGTTGGTACGCGTCGGCCCGGTAACGATGAGGTCATCGGCGGCCGCGAAGAAACCATAGGCGTCGTGTACGTCCAACGCGGCACGAGCGGCAATGCCCCTGGCGGCAGCACGGGCGATGGATTCGGGATCGAGCAGCGCGCCCGCATTGTCCTCCGATCCGTCGATGCCGTCTGTATCGGCGGCGAGGGCGTAGACGTTGTCCATGCCGTCCAGCGTGACGCCGAGCGAGAGCAGGAACTCCGCGCAGCGCCCACCCCTGCCGCCGGTCAGGCCGGGCGGAATCGTCACCGTGCATTCGCCGCCGGAGATGAGCGCGACCGGCGCGGCGAACGGCGTGCCGTGCTGGCGGATCTGCCGGGCCAGGGCGCCATACACCTGGGCGACCTCGCGCGCCTCGCCGGTTACGGTATCGCCGAGGATGGCCGTGCGGATGCCGCGCGCCGCAAAAACCTGCGCGGCGGCCTGCAGGCTCTGCTGCGCGGTCGCGATGATGTGATTACTGACGCGACCGAAGCAGGGATCACCGGGCTTGGGCGTTTCGGCAACCTCGCCGCGGGCGCCGCGTTCGAGGTGGGTGCGCACGGTGTCGGGCATCTGCGCGCCCCAGCGCCTGAGGATGGCAAGCGCATCGGCATAGGTGCTCGGGTCGGGCACCGTGGGCCCGCTGGCGATGGCGCTCGGATCATCGCCGGCCACGTCGGAGACGATGAGCGTGGTCACAGGCGCGCGCGACGCGGCCGCCAGCCGCCCGCCCTGGATGCGCGAGACGTGCTTGCGCACGATGTTCATGTCGGTGATGGGTGCGCCGCAGCGCAGCAACTCACGCGTGACGGCCTTCAGATCGGCCATCGGGATGCCGTCGGCCGGCAGCGACAGCAGGCTCGAGCCGCCGCCCGAGACCAGCACGATCAGCCGGTCGTTCCCGGTGAGGGCCGATACGCGCTCGAGAATCTCGAGCGCGGCTTGCTCGCCGGCCTCGTCGGGCACAGGGTGACCGGCTTCGATCACGCGGATGCGCTCGGTCGGCAGGCCGTGGGCGTAGCGCGTGACGACCAGCCCTTCGAGCTGCGCGCGGCCTGCGTAGGCCTGCTCGACAGCCAGCGCCATCGATGCGGCAGCCTTGCCGGCGCCGACCACCAGCGTCTTGCCGGCGGCGTGCGGCGGCGGCAGGAAGCCGGCGACGATCTTCAGCGGATCGGCGGCCCCCACGGCGGCTGCGTAGCTCTCCAGCAACAGGGCGCGGGCGCCGGGGCGGTCGAGCTTCATGCCAGGGCCTCGGCGATCGCGCGGCCCAGGTCGACCGTGCCAGCCGTGCCGCCAATGTCGCGCGTGAGCGGCGCATGGCCGGGGCCGGCCGCCAGCACCTCCTCAATGGCCGCCAGCACGGCGGCCCCCGCCTCGAGTTCGCCAAGATGCTCCAGCAGCATCGCCGCACACCAGATCTGCCCGATCGGGTTGGCAATGCCTTGGCCCGCGATGTCGGGCGCCGAGCCGTGCACCGGCTCGAACAGGCTCGGATACGTGCGATCCGGGTTGATGTTGCCCGACGGTGCGATGGCAATCGTGCCCGTGCAGGCCGGCCCGAGGTCGGAAAGGATGTCGCCGAACAGATTGCTGGCGACCACCACGTCGAACATCTCGGGCTTCTGCACGAAGTGCGCGGTCAGGATGTCGATGTGGAACTTGTCGACGTTGACGTCCGGGTAGTGCCTGGCCATCGCTTCCACGCGCTCGTCCCAGTACGGCATGGTGATCGAGATGCCGTTCGATTTGGTCGCCGACGTCAGGTGCCTGGCGGGGCGGCGCTGAGCCAGATCGAAGGCGAACTTGAGGATGCGGTCGACGCCGGTGCGGCTCATGACCGTTTCCTGGATCACGATCTCGCGCTCCGTGCCGCCGTACATGCGTCCGCCCACGCTGGAGTATTCACCCTCGGTGTTCTCGCGCACGACGTAGAAATCGATCGCGCCGGGTGCGCGCGGCTGGCCGTTGCGGTCGACAAGCGGGCTGCGGATGCCAGGCATCAGGCGCACCGGGCGCAGGTTCACGTATTGGTCGAAACCGCGCCGGAACTGAAGCAGCGAGCCCCACAGCGAAATGTGATCGGGCACCGTATCGGGCCAGCCCACCGCACCGAAGAAGATGGCGTCGTAGCCGCGCAGCGTCTCGAACCAGTCGTCGGGCAGCATCTTGCCGTGGCGGGCGTAGTAGTCGCAGCTCGCAAAATCGAAATGATCGGTCTGCAGCGCAAAGCCGAACCTGCGCGACGCCGCATCCAGCACGCGCAGACCTTCAGGGACGACTTCCTTGCCGATCCCGTCTCCGGGGATCACGGCAATGCGGTAGGACTTCATGGGGTGTTCCGGTTGAAGGTGGTGAGATGCTGCGTTGGGTGGGGATTCCGACGGCGTGCGGCGTGGGCGCAACGGCCGCCCCCCGGGGCGGGGCCGCGGACGCCAAGCCGCTTGGCACCCCCGTCGGCCGGCAGGATAATGGCTATTTTATTGCATCGACTTTTTCCCCACCATGTGCCAGCTGCTGGGCATGAACTGCGCCGAACCGACCGATGTGACGTTCTCGTTCACCGGGTTCGCCGCGCGCGGTGGCGTGACCGATCACCACGCCGATGGCTTCGGGGTCGCGTTCTTCGAAGACAAGGCGTGCCGCCTGTTCATCGACAATCAGTCGGCCGGCACCTCGCCGGTGGCGGAGTTGGTCAAGCGGTATCCGATCAAGTCGAAGAACGTCATCTCGCACATCCGCAAGGCCACGCAAGGGACGGTGCGGCTGGAAAACTGCCACCCGTTCATGCGCGAGCTCTGGGGCCGGCACTGGATCTTTGCGCATAACGGCGACTTGAAGAACTTCTCGCCGTTTCTGTCGGGCGTCTACCAGCCCGTGGGCGACACCGACAGCGAGCTCGCCTTCTGCTTCATCATGCAGGCGCTGCGCAAACGGTTTCCGGGTTCGCAGCCGCCGCTGAACGAGCTGTTCTACGCGCTGTCCGACGTCACCAAGGAAATCACCCGCTACGGCGTGTTCAACTTCCTGCTGTGCAATGGCCAGGCGCTGTTCGCGCATTGCTCGACGCGGCTGTACTACATCGTGCGGCAATGGCCGTTTTCGACGGCACACCTGATCGACGCCGACATGACGATCGATTTCGCCAAGTACACGAC
>NZ_LWRX01000118.1:0-1424 GCF_001683835.1 Ralstonia sp. RL
GCCGCTGGTGCTGCTGTACGCTTCGCCAGTCACGCAAGCCTATTTCGCCCGCGCTGGCATCGATGACAAGAGCGCGGTGCAGGCCTGGGAACATTTTCTGCGCAAGTACAAGATCCCGTTCATGACGACCGCTTCGGTTGAGGCGCTCGAACGCAGCGCCGCTCCCGTGCTGCTGCTGCCGTCGGCGGTCGCGCTGTCGGAGCGGGAGATGCAGGCGGTGGTCGCATTCAGGGCCAATGGCGGCGGCGTGCTGTCGACCTGGCAGACCGGCGTGTTCAATGAAAAAGGGGAGGCGCGCGGCTATGCCTTCATGGAAAGCGCGCTCGACGTCAAGGTCGCCGGCAGCACGGAAGCGGACGAGAACGACAGTTTCCTCATTCCCTCCGGCGACAATCCCGTATCCCATTACCTGCCGGCCGGATTGCGCGTGTGGACCGAGCGCGTCAAGGGCTGGTATCCGCTGCGGCTGGCCGGACAACACACCGCGGCGCGCATCATGGACTGGTCGCGCAGTGCCCCGGAGGGCAAGGTCACGGGCGGGATCGTGTTCGGCGAGCGCGGCGCGCCGGCGCAGAAAGCCTCGCGCGCGGTGGCATTCGGCTTTCCGGAACGGCTGTGGACATCGGCCGATGCAAAGGCGATCGAGTCGCTCGCGCACAATGCATTGACCTGGCTGCTGCGCATCCCCGACGCCTATCTCGCCGCATGGCCGCACCCGTACGGCAGCGCGACGGTGCTGGCGATCGACCTGGCCGACACGCCGGGCGACACCGACCTCGACACCGCCAGGCTGGTCGGCGACCTCGGCGGCAAGGCGAGCTTTTTCGTCCTGTCGGAACATGCGGCCGGCTCGGCCGACCTGCTCAAGAAAATTCCCGCGCAGGGGCATGAACTCGGCCATCTCGGCGACCGCTTCGACGGATTCAAGAATCAGCCGCCGGCGGTGCAGGTCAAGCGCATCGACACAATGCTGGCCGAGATGAAAGCGGCCGGCCTGGACTTCGCGTCGGCCGGATTTCATCCGCCGATGGAATCCCACGACCAGGCGACCGAGCGCGCGCTGCAGGAGCGCGGATTCGACTACGTGATCGGCGGCATGGACGCTTCCGAGGCGCGCCTGCCGACGCCGTCGTCCGGCGCTGCGGCCGGTGGCGCGCTCCGTCCGCTGCTGATCCTGCCGCGCACCCAGAACGGGCCGGAAGACTGGCTGGCGGAGGGGGATGCCGCCGCCGGCATGAAAAACTTCTTCCAGGAGTCCGATATCGCCGAACGGATGGGCGGCTTGTCCATCCTGCGCATCCCGGGAGTAACCATGCTCACCGGCCCGCAACTGGCCGAGATCGGCGCCTGGCTCAAGCAAAGGCGGGAGCGCATGTGGCTGGCGAGCGCCGCGCAGGTGGCCGGCTGGTGGCGCGCGCGCGAAG
>NZ_LWRX01000122.1:0-2247 GCF_001683835.1 Ralstonia sp. RL
CGGAGAGCGGCACCAGGTGCTAGCCCGCCACGATCTCGCTGGCAGCGAGGAGTTGCTGGGCCAGCTGGCGCACGCCCGAGCCCTCCTGGCCGATGGCGATGCGCTTGCCGCGCAGGTCGGTCAGCCGGGTCAGTTCGCGCTCGCCGCGATAGAAAACCCAGACTGGTTCGTAGAACAGGCTGCCGAGCGACAGGAGGCCGGAATCGTCCTCGGCATCCGGGTCCTCCCTGGGCGGCATGACACCGCCCTGGACAAATCCGACCTGGGCTTCGTCGGCCTTCAGGCGCGCGAGGTTCTCCAGCGAGCCAGCCGACGATTTCACCTCCAGCGTGATGCCATCGCGGGCCAGGATCGCGGCGTAGCGCTGGGCGAACTGGTAATAGGCTCCCGACTCGCCGCCGGTCGTGATCACGATGCGCTTGGGCGGCGCCGGCTGAACGAACTGGTAGGCCACGGCAAAGCCGATGCCGACGATCAGGACGATCCACCAGGCAGTGGCAAACAGGTCGCGCAGCGACAGGAGTCCGGCTTTGATCCGGGCCATCATGGAAGCAGGACGGTTGAGCCGGTGGTCCTGCGCGCCTCGAGGTCGCGATGCGCCTGGACGGCGTCACGCAGGGCGTAACGCTGATTCACCTCGATGCGCACCTGGCCGCTGATGACCCGGTCGAACAACGCGCTGCCCAAGGCGACCAGATCGGCCCGCCGGGCGGTGTAGGTCATCAAGGTCGGCCGGGTGATGAACAGCGAGCCCTTCTGCGACAGCTGGATCAGGTCGACCGGCGGCACCGGGCCGGAGGCGTTGCCATAGGAAACCATCATGCCCATCGGCCGCAGGCAGTCGAGCGAGCCGGCAAAGGTGTCCTTGCCGACGCCGTCATAGACGACCGCCACGCCTTCACCCCGGGTGATGTCGCGCACCCGCTGGGTGAAGTTCTCGGTGGTGTAGTCGATGACATGGTCGCAGCCGTGCGCCCTGGCCAGTTCCGCCTTGGCCGGCGAGCCGACGGTGCCGATCACCGTCGCGCCCAGCGCCTTGGCCCACTGGCAGGCAATGAGCCCAACGCCGCCGGCGGCGGCATGGATCAGCACGGCATCGCCCGGCTGCACGCAAAAAGTCTTGCGCAACAGGTAGGCCGCGGTCAGGCCTTGCAGCATCATCGCCGCACCGGTGTCGAAACCGATGCCCTCGGGCAAAATCAACAGGCGATGCGCCGGAATGTTGCGCACCTCGGCGTAAGCCCCGACCGGCCCGCCGGCATAGGCCACACGGTCGCCGACCTTGACCTCGGTGACGCCTTCACCCACCGCCTCGACCACCCCGGCGCCTTCCAGGCCGATGCCCGATGGCAAGGGCAGCGGATAGAGGCCGGTACGGTGATAGATGTCGATGTAGTTGAGGCCGACCGCGTGGTGGCGCACCGTCGCTTCGCCGGGATCCGGGGCGGGCAGGTCGACCGTTTCCCAGCAAAGAACCTCGGGGCCGCCGGTCTGATGGATACGGATGGCGTGGGGCATCGGAGTCTCCTGGCATTCTTGTTGTCGAGACTGCGAGGGTATCACCCCGCCACGCATCCTTCCACCTCGCGCCCGGCCTCGCGGCCAGCGCCTCAAACGCCGGAAAGCCGCGCCCAGGCAATGCCCAGCCACTCGTGCAGGGCGTAATAGGAATCGTGCAGCGCCGATGCGCCGGGCAGCAGATCGCCGGCCGCGAAACCGCCCCCCGTCTTGCTGACGAAGTGGGCCGGTGCCGGGATCACCTGCAGCCCCGCCGCCTCGAACAACAGCCGGGCACGCGGCATGTGGAAGGCCTGTGTGACCAGGACGACGCGCCCGACCCCGGCTGCACGCAGGACTTCTGCCGAAAAACGGGCATTGCCGGCCGTATCCCGGCTTTGCTCCTCACGCCAGCGCACCGCCACCCCGAATTCGTCGCGCAGGATGTTGGCCATCACCGCCGCCTCGGTATGCCCGGCATTCAGCGGCCGGCCCCCGCTGACCAGCACCGGCAACTGCGTCTCCCGCGCCAGCCGGGCACCATGGCGCAAGCGGATCAAAGTGCGGTCGGTCGCCGTCTCGCCGCCGAACGCCGCAACCGGCCGGATCAGGCCGCTGCCGAGAATGACGATGGCCTGCGCCCCGCTCGTCTCCGGCTGCCAGTTCCCGGCCCGGTCCTCCAGCGTGCCGATCAGCGCCGAACCGACCACGGGGAGCGATTGCAGCAGGAGCAGCAGACCGCCGCACACG
>NZ_LWRX01000189.1:0-14874 GCF_001683835.1 Ralstonia sp. RL
CCAGATCCGGGCCGCACTGGAGCACGGCCAGTTCCGGCTGCTGTACCAGCCGCAAGTCGACACCCGGACCGGTCGCGTATGCGGTCTTGAAGCACTGATCCGCTGGGTCCACCCGACGCGCGGGCTGCTGCCGCCGGCCGCGTTCATTCCGGTGGCCGAAGAGAGCGGCCTGATTGTCGAGATCGGCAACTGGGTGCTGAGCGAAGCGGCGCGCCAGCGCGCGGAATGGCACGCACGCGGCCTGGCCGACGGGCTGACCGTGGCCGTGAACGTGTCGCCGCTGCAGTTCAAGCGGGGCACCGTGCTGCCGACGCTGCTCAGGCTGCAGCGCGAGTATGGCCTGAGCTCCGGTTTCCTGGAGCTGGAGGTGACCGAGTCGATGCTGATGGAGGGCACCGAGCGTACGATCGAAGA
Organism: Ralstonia sp. RL; assembly: GCF_001683835.1. NCBI lineage: Bacteria > Pseudomonadati > Pseudomonadota > Betaproteobacteria > Burkholderiales > Burkholderiaceae > Ralstonia > Ralstonia sp. RL. The sequence continues at coordinate 415 of NZ_LWRX01000189.1, forward strand.
CCTCACCGCGATCCGGCAACTGGGCGTGCGCATCGCCATCGACGATTTCGGGACCGGGTATTCGAGCCTGGCCTACCTCAAGCGCCTGCCGATCGACCTCATCAAGATCGACCGCGCCTTTGTCAAGGACATCGATCGCGACTCTAACGATGCGGCCATCTGCACGACGGTGGTGGTGCTGGCGCACAACCTCGGCGTGAAGGTGTGCGCCGAAGGCGTGGAGGACCCGGCGCAGTCGGCCTTCCTGGCCTCACACCAGTGCGACGTGCTGCAGGGCTATTACTTCAGCGAGCCGCTGCTGCCCGATGCGGTGACGGCGCTGCTCGAGCGCGATACGCGATTCGCCCTGTAGGCGCCGCCGCCACGGCGTCATGCGCGGAACACTGCCACGGCATGCTTCAGCGCTTCGGACTGGCGCGCCAGCATGGAGGCTGCCGCCGCCGCCTCTTCCACCAGCGTGGCGTTCTGCTGCGTCACCCCGTCGAGCTGCGAGACTGCCGCGTTGATCTGCGCGATACCGCTGCTCTGCTCGCGCGAACTGGCCGAGATTTCCGACATGAGCTGCGTGACGGTCTGCACCGACTGCACGATCTGCGTCATCGTGGCGCCGGCCTGGTGCACCAGCTCCACACCATCGCGCACGGACTGGTCGGACGCGCGAATGATCTCCTTGCTCTGCGCCGCGGCCTGGGCGCTGCGCTGGGCAAGGCTGCGCACCTCGCCGGCCACCACGGCAAAGCCGCGGCCTTCCTCGCCGGCGCGTGCGGCTTCCACGGCGGCATTGAGCGCCAGGATGTTGGTCTGGAACGCGATGCTCTCGATGGTGGCGATGATCTCGGTCACGCGCTGGCTGTCGGCGCGGATGGCGTCCATGGTCTGCACCACGCGCTGCACGAGCTGGCCGCCGTCGGCCGCGACCGTGGAGGCCTGCTCGGCCAGCGCGGTGGCCTCGCGGGCGTGGTCGGCATTGGCGGCCACCATCGAGGTGAGCTCATCCATGCTCGACGCGGTCTGCTCGAGTGCCGCCGCCTGCTGCTCGGTGCGCGACGACAGGTCATGGTTGCCGGCCGAGATCTGCAGCGTGCTGTGCGCAACGTTGGCGGCGCCATCCTGGATGTCGCGCACGATGGACGACAGGCTTGCGCGCATCGTGCCCATGGCGCGCATCACTTCGCCAAGTTCGCCCGTGGCGCGCACGTCCACCGCCGAGGTGAGATCGCCGGCCGCCAGGCGTGTGGCCAGCGTGGCCGCTTCTTCAAGTGGGCCGATCAGCGTGCGGGCCAGCAGCATGCCGGACAGCGTCGCCAACCCCGCGCAACCCACGCCGGTCAGCCACAGCCAGTCGCGGCTCAGCACAAGCCACGGCGTGCCGTGCAGGTCGGCCGCTTCCAGCGCGATGTGCGCCCACAGCGTACCGATCAGGATCGCAATGGCGATCAGGGTTTGCAGCCCGATCACCTTGAAGCGCAGGCTGTCGCGCTGAAACAGGTTCAGCGCACGCCGCCAGCCCGTGCGCTGGATGTGCCCTGCACGCACGGTGTACGACCGGTCGCCCGCGTTGATGGCCGCGTAGGCGCGTTCGGCACGGGCCACCTGCGCAGGCGTGGCCATGGAGCGCACCGACGTGTAGCCGACAATCGCGCCGTTCTGGAACACCGGCGTCACGTTGGCCAGCACCCAGTAGAAGCCGCCGTCCTTGCGTCGGTTCTTGACGAGACCGCGCCACGGCTTGCCGGCTTGCAGCGTGGCCCACAGATCGGCAAAGGCGGCTTCGGGCATGTCAGGGTGGCGCACGAGGTTGTGCGGCGCGCCGATCAGCTCTTCGTGTGCAAAGCCGCTGACACGCACGAACGCCGGGTTGGCGAAGACGATGCGGCCTTTGAGGTCGGTCCGGGAGATCAGGTAGTCCGTTGGGGTGAGGGCGGTTTCGGCCTGGGTGACGGGCAGGTTCTTGCGCATGGGATGCGGCGCTTCGGGGCGCGGAGCAATGGGAGGGAAAAATGGGATGTCCTCCCTTGCAACGGCACACTGCCGCTGCCCTAAAGGTGGCGGCGGCGACGCAGTTTGACCTGGATCAAGTACATGCGCACTCACCTGAAACGGGCACGGCCGTTGCTATGAAAAAACCGCGATGCGCCCGTCAAGGCGCGGGGAATGGAGGAACGAGGTGAACAAGATTTCCGGGGACGTCGAGATCGTCCCGCGCGTGACGCCGGCCGGTGTGCGCGGCTGGGAGGCACGTATCGACGTGGTGTTTCGCAGCGCGGAGGGCCAGTCGCTGACAGGTTCGCAGCCCGTGCGCCCGGGCTGCACGTTCGGTTCGCCGCGCGAGGCGATGGACGCGGCGCTGCTGCACGGTCAGCGGCTGCTGCGCGAGTGGGTCATCGGCGTGGCGCCAAACCCGGGCGCAAAAGCCGCGACCTGAAGGCGCGGCCGGTACGCGTCAGCGTGCTTCCTGCGCCTTGCGTTCTTCGCGCGACAGGCCCGCCGTCCAGTATCCCTTGGCGTCGATGACCTCGCGCGGCACGGCCCACGCGCCTTCCAGCAGCGTGCGCACCTGCTTGAGCAACGACGATTCGCCGGCCAGGAACACCTGCGGCGTGCCGGCAGGCATGGGCTGCGCCGTCAGTGCGCCGACCATCATGGCGCCCGCATGCGCGGTGTCGCTTTCCACCCAATGGATGTTGCGGCTGCGCGGGTGTGCCGCGAAGGGGCCGTCCAGTGGCAACCGTGCGCGGGCGTCGCCGATGGCGATGTAGGTCTGCACCTGCGCCGGTTCGGGCAGGTGCTCCAGGATGGCGAAGATGGCCGGCAGGGCGGTTTCGTCGCCGATCAGCAATGTCCACGGCGCGCTCGGGTCGGCAACGAACCCGCGTTTGGGGCCGGCAAACTCGACTTCGTCGCCGGGTGCCGCGCGCTCGAGCCAGCGCGCGGCGGGGCCGTGCCGTGCGGCCGGTGTCTCGTCATGCACCACGAAATCGATGTCGAGTTCACCGCGCTCGGCGTGATAGTGGCGCACGGTGTAGGCGCGCCCGAGCGTGCGCGTCGCGCCGGCTGTGCCCTGCGGAAACATCAGCTTGATCGCCGCGCCCGGCGGGGCATTGGCGAGATCTGCAAGCTCGGTGGGGTGTGTGCCGGTAAAGACGACGCGCCGCATGCGTGGCGACAGCGTGTGGATGGCGCGAACACGCATGCGGCGCGTGGCGGGCGGAGTGGAACTGAGCAGCTGCGACATGAGACCTTGTGTGCGATAGAAGGCAAACATAGATGGCTGCGGAAAAGGAAGGGCGGCTTAGCGCTCTCCGGTGATTTCCTTGAGGGCGCGTAGCAGGATGTCGGCCACGCGCTGCTGTTCTTCGCGCGAGGCGAAGCGTTTTTCCATGAGCGCAAACTTCAGGCGCCAGCGCGCGGTGCGCAGCGGGTCGTGGCCCGCGTCGGCCCATTCGGCCGCATTGTCGGTTTCGCGGTCGAAGGCCATGGCCTCGTTCATGCGCTTGACGCGTTCGCCCATGGCGCGCAACTGCGCCAGGATGGCGTCGGCACTGTGCTGCCGCTCGGCCAGCCACGCCTCTCCTTCGGGCGTGATGCCGTAGCGCTTCTTGTTACCCTCGGCGGTGACCGACGCAAAGCCGTGGTCTTCCAGGTACGACAGCGCCGGGTAGACCATGCCGGGGCTCGGCGTATAGAAACCGAGCGAATGCTCTTCGACGGCCTTGATCAGTTCGTAGCCATGGCGCGGCGCGTCCTTGAGCAGCGCCAGCAGCACGAGCTGCAGGTCGGCCGAACTCAATCGGCGGCCACGCCAGGGACTGCCGCCCTCATCATCGCCTTCACCATAGCCGCCGGGGCCGCCGAAGCCGCCCATGCCACGCCCGAAACCGCCGCGGCCATGACCGTGGCGACCCATCATGAAGTGCTTTTCCAGCCACAGCTTGTGGTGGCGTCCGAACCATCCGTGCATCGTCGCTCTCCTGCAGTACATCATCAGATATATCGTAAGATACATCGGATGATAGTGGCCCCCCTGCAGAAGTCAAGGGCGATGACAGAAAAAAACGGAGCCCGCCTAGTCGTTGTCGCCGCCCAGCATGGCCACATGCACGAGCCAGCGCCGTACGACCTGTTCTTCTTCGGGTGAAAAGCCCGCCAGCAGTTCCCGTTCGATGCCGCCTGAGCGCTTGCGGCACGCGTCCAGCAGCGCGAGGCCTTCCGGTGTGACGTCGATGTGCTGGATGCGGCCGTGTACCGCGTGCGGCCGCCGCGCGATGGCGCCGCTGCGTTCCAGGTTGGCGACGATCACGCTCACCGTCTGCGGCGTGAGCAGCGCCAGGCGGGCGAGGTCGGCGTTGGAGATGCCGGGGTACGCGCGGATCATCGTCAGCACCAGGAATTGCGGGAGCGTCACGCCGACGTCGGCCATGGCGCGCTCCATGCGCAGGCGATGTGCCGCGCTGGCCTGCCGCAGCAGATAGCCAAGATAGCCTTGCTCGCCGCGCTTGCCCTGGCCAAGCGGGGGGATGGCGGGGGAAGAGGTGTCGTTGCCCACGTTGGCGGAGGTGGTGCGCTTGCCCATGATGTCAGAGTTCGAATAAGATGTTCGAGCACTGATATTACCACCAACGCTCCAATCAACCCTCAACCAGGAGTCAGGCATGGAAGATCTCTCTCCCCGCATGGATTACGCCGAGTTTGTCGACACCGCCGTCGGCGTGGCGCCGGCATTGCAGGCGCTGGGCAAGGCGGTGGACGCGTCGGGTCTGGAGAAACCGCTGACGGAGCTCGTCAAGCTGCGCGCCTCGCAAATCAACGGCTGCGCGTTCTGCGTGCAGTTCCACCTGAACCTCGCGCGCAAGCTCGGCGTGGCTTCGGCCAAGCTGGACCTGGCGGCCGTGTGGCGCGATACGCCAGCGGTCTTCACGCCGCGCGAGCGTGCCGCGCTGGCCTGGACGGAAGCGCTGACCACGCTGGCCAGGGCGGCCGACCATGGCGTGGAAGACCACGAATACGAAGCCGTGCGCCAGCATTTCTCCCGGATGGAGGTCGCCTTCCTCACGGCGGCCATCGCGAACATCCAGGCGTGGAACCGCATCGCCATTGCGATGCGCTTTGCGCCGCAGGTGCCGGCCCCCGCGCCGGCCGAGGCATGACCATGGACACCATCCGCCCCATTGAAGACGAAACGGCGGTGCGCGCGTGCTTTGCCGTCATGCACCAGCTGCGGCCGCACCTGGCTGACGCCGATGAACTCGTCGCGCGCTGGCGCCGCCAGGTGGAAGACGGCTATCGCCTCATCGCCGTCTGGCGCGGCGGTGAGCCTGTCGCCTTGGCCGGCTACCGGCTGCAGGAGAACCTCGTCTACGGGCCATTCCTGTATGTCGACGATCTGGTGACCGACAACCGCCTGCGCAGCAGCGGCCTCGGCAACGTGCTGATGGACCACCTCAAGGCCGAGGCAGCGCGCATGGGCTGCACGCGGCTCGTGCTGGACACGCCCCTGTCCAACGTGCTCGGGCACCGCTTCTATTATCGAAACGGCCTGCTGGCCGGTGCCTTGCGCTTCGGATTCAACACCGGCGTCAAGGCGCAGTTCGGAGGCATGCAATGACGACGCTGCTGCATGTGGCAGTGAGCCCGCGCGAAGCACGCTCGCACAGCCGGCGCGGCGCGCAACTCGTGCTCGGGCAGCTCGCCGAGGCGGCCAGCGGCCTGCGCATCATCGAGCGCGACCTGGCTGCGACGCCGCTGCCGCATCCCGATGCCGGCTTCGTCGAGGCCAGCCTCATGCCTGACGCCAACCGCACCGACGCCCATCGCGCGGAACTGGTCCTGTCTGAAACGCTGATCGCCGAACTCGAAGCGGCCGATGCGGTACTGATCTCCACGCCGGTGCACAACTACACCGTGCCGTCGGTGCTCAAGGCGTGGATCGACCTCGTGGTGCGGCCCGGACGTACGTTCCGCGGCTCGCCGCAGGGGAAGGTCGGCATGCTGGCGGACCGCCCCGTGCTCGTGGTGTCGGCATCGGGCGGCAACTTTGACGGCGCCCACGCCCAGACCGACTTCCTGATGCCATATCTGCGCTATGTGTTTGCGACCATGGGCATCCGGCAGGTGGAAGGGATACGGCTGCAGAACATGGGCCGGCCCGACGTTGCCCCGCACGCATTCGATCGTTTTCGCCAAGAGCTGGCGGACCGGCTGCTGCTGATGCCGCTGGTGGCCTGAGGCGTCTTCATGTGGAGCCGGTGCGCGTTCGGCATGCGAGCCCCTTGAGCGCCTGCACGAAGTAAGCCCGATCGTGCGGCGCGAGATCCAGCATCGCTTGCGACAGGCGATCCATGGCGGTGCGGGCGGCAACGTGGTCGCCATCGGCATGGGCAAACCATGCCAGTTCCAGCAGCAGCCCGCTGACTTGCACATGGCCATAGCGGTGCCGGCCGCTGTCATGCTCGCGCAGGCGCAGCGCGGCCACGTCGGTCCAGCGCGGCGGCCAGTAGCGCGTGTCGAAGGCTTCGGCAAACGGGCCAGCCTGCGTGCGGAGGTCGGCGAGTGTCAGCGGGGCGTCACGCGCGTCTGCACGGGCGATGCGCATCAGCGCGATGGCATTCCACGCCGATTGCAGCGGCCCGCCGTTGCGCAACGCCTGCCACTCGCTCATCGCGAGCCAGCGCACGGCATCGACCGTTCCGTCGGCGTCGGGGGCGGTGCTTAGCGCGTCCCGCAGCAGCCAGCACGTCATGCCGAGGTTGGCGGCGACCTGCTGTACGGCATCTGCCGCCTGGCTCTCGAGCGCGGCGGCCAGCGCGGTCTCGAACTGCGCGACGATGCGCTGCGCAGCCTGGGTTTGCGCGGCCGGGGCAATGCTGCCGGCTTCGGCGTAGAGCAGGCGGGCGCGCTCGATCAGGGCGCTCAGGTTGTTCCACTCAAAGCGGATCTGCGGGTGATAGCGCAGCAAGCTGCGACCGGGCTCGGCTTCTGCCAGCCGGGCCAACAGGCCGGCAGCGAGGTCGAGGTCGCGACGGTCATACGCGCACCATGCGGTGACGATGCGCTCCATGGCCGCGAGGTAGTCGTTGCCCAGCACGTGGCGCTGGCGGCGGTGCGCGCGCAACTGCGAGAGCAGAGCGCTGGCACGGGTGGAATCCCCCAGGCGGCGCGCGGCCATCGCTTCGCCGAGGGTGACGAGGGCGCGCTGGAAGTCGTTGTCGGCGGCATCGCTGGCGTGGCGCAACGCGAGCAGGGCGCCGCCGCGCTCGGTGTCGGACGCCGTTGCACCGGCACCGAGCGCATGCAGCAGGCGGCCCTCGCGCATGGCGTGGCGCGCCGTCAGGAAGGCATGCCAGAACGCCGGGTTGGGCGTGCCCGCCGCCGGGCCGGACAACACGCTGGGGTGGGCGTCTGCGAGGTGGTCCGCGCCGCCCTCCGGTACCGTGATGCCGAGGAATGCGCGTATGTCGGCATCGTCGGCAATCCGCCCTTCGACTAGGCACAGCACGCGGGCCGCATCTTCGGGCGTGAGCCAGAACGGGCCCTGACTGCGCTTGTCGGCGTTGAGAAAGCGCGGCTCGCGGTCGCGCTGTTCGCCCCAGCCGGCCTGGATTCCCCAGTTCTGCCAGTCGCGGAATGCGCGGCTGATCATCATGCGCTGCGTGCTGGCGTCCGATACGGCGCCGCGCAGGTCGGCCAGGCGCACCACGGGCTGCTCCGGCGACAGCCGATGTGCATACGCCAGCCGCACCAGCAGCCACAGGCTCTGGAACGGCGCACGCCGGCCGTCGACGGTTTGCGGGGTGGTCAGTTCGACATGGAGGGAGGGCAAGGTGGGCGGCGTCATGCACAGGCCAGGCGAAGCAGAACGGGGTGTCATTGTGCGCCATGCCCGCCGTTACAGGCGTTACGCGCGTGACGTGCCGCGTGCGTCGCGCGCTGGCCAGCGCGCCGTGCACTCCCTACGATGCGCAGCGCCGGTACGGTCGAGACTGCCGGCAGCCACCCACAACCTTCAAGGAGTCATTGCATGTTCTCTCGTTGGTCGAAACCTCTCGTGCTTGCCGCCACGGTGTGCGCCATGGCGATGAGCGCCGCCACCGCCCACGCCGAACTCATCGTGCGCAACGATCTCAAGCGCGTGTTCGACGAGGCCGGCGTCTCCGGTACCTTCGTCCTGATGGATATCAGCGCCGACCGCACCTACGTCGTTGACCCGGCCCGCGCCGCGCGGCGCATTCATCCGGCCTCAACTTTCAAGATCCCGAACAGCCTCATCGCCTTCGACACGGGCGCGGTGCGTGACGATCATGAAGTGCTGCCATACGGCGGCAAGCCGCAGCCCTACAAGCAGTGGGAGCACGACATGGCGCTGCCCGAGGCGATCCGCCTGTCGGCCGTGCCGATCTACCAGGAAGTGGCGCGCCGCGTCGGCTTGGAGCGCATGCAGGCGTATGTCGATGCGTTCGACTATGGCAATCGCCAGCTTGGCAGCGTGATCGACCAGTTCTGGCTGCGCGGTCCGCTCGAAATCTCGGCGCTTGAAGAGGCGCGCTTCACCAGCCGCATGGCGCTCAAGCAGTTGCCGGTGAAGCCGCGCACGTGGGACATGGTTCACCGCATGCTGCTGATCGAGCAGCAAGGGGATGCCGCGCTGTACGCCAAGACCGGCGTCGCCACGGAATACCAGCCGGAGATCGGCTGGTGGGTCGGCTGGGTCGAGCGTGCCGGACGCGTCTATGCCTTTGCGCTGAACATCGACATGCCGCGCGAGGGCGACATGGCCAAGCGCATTCCGCTGGGCAAGCAGTTGATGCAGGCGCTGGACGTGTGGCCGGTACTCTGAGACGCGCTCTCCGTCCGACCCGCAATCCGGGATGCCCACAATCCCCACTGGGATGGAATCCCGAGGACGATGAAAATCGTCAAAAACTATTGAGGCAGTCGCCTGCAAGACGGCAGACGCCACACATCGCCCAAGGGTCGGGCATCGGGGGTTTTATGTTGAGGGAGTGCAAGGCAATGGCCGTCGCCACGGTGACGGCCATCGGAGCGGGCAGCGCGCTTGCCGGCGGCAGCCAGGACGGCGTGATCTACTTCACGGGGGCCATCGTCGAGGCCGGGTTCCGCGTGCAGCCTGCGCTGCAGGCGACGGGCGCGGGCGAGGCGCTACGGGCGCGTTCGTCTGCGTCCGGCGATCGGGTGGTGCTGGACTTGCACTCGGCGGCGGTGCGGGTGGTGCCGGTCGACGTGTCGGTGCAAGCGCGGGCGGCATCGTCGCTCAGGCCTTTGCGGGTGGGCGACGCGCGAGACAAGCCAGACGTCCTGGTCCAATACGGCGGCTTCAAGGCCACCTTGCTGACGGCAAACAACGGCACGCTCACCGTGTCGCGCGCGCGGGGGGCGGAACCGGCGCTGGCGGTGGTGACGCTGTCCTACCAGTAACAAGAACAAACCAGGCGGGAACGTCCCGCCTTGTTTGGTGACCGCGGTGGCGGCGACTACGCCGCCACCGGCCCCACCGGTGACTGGAACGGGTGATATTGGAACAACCACGTCTCGGACAGCGGCTTGCCGTCGACACGCAGGAACAGACGCATGTCCACGGGCTCCTTGCCGTCGACCGTGAGGTCGAACTGTGCGCGCCAGTGGCCCGGCACGCCGTTCGGCACTGCTTCGGTAAACACGTACGAGAACGTGCCGCGCGAGGTGCTCAGCACCGCCTCCGGCTTCACGCCGAACGGCAGCTTTTCCAGCGGGCCGCCCTTGAACTCCACCATGAACTTGCGCACCCCGCGCGGACGGGGCTGGCCAGGCTGGCCGCCGTTGCCCAGGCGCGTGGCCACGCAGCGTGCCAGTTGCGTCGGGTACGGCTCATCGGCCAGCCAGTGCAGGCGGTACCGCAAGCGGTACTGGTTGCCCGCGCGCGCCGGCGCCTTCGGCATCCACATGGCGACGATGTTGTCGTGGATTTCGTCGTCGGTCGGGATCTCGACCAGCTGCACGGCACCTTCGCCCCAGCCCTCCAGCGGTTCCACCCACAGGCTCGGGCGGCGCTCGTAGTGCACGCCGTCCTGGTAGTTGTTGAAGTCGCGGTCCCGCTGGAGCAGGCCGAAGCCGCGCGGGTTGTTGTCGCCAAAGGCAGACGCCATCGTGCGCGGCGGATCGTTCAGCGGGCGCCAGATGCGTTCGCCGTTGCCGGTCCAGAGGGCCAGGCCGTCGGAGTCGTGCACTTCCGGGCGCCAGTCGGTGGCGGTGCCCTTGGCGGTTTCCGAGAACCAGTACATCGACGTGGCCGGTGCGATGCCGAAGCGCTCGACGTCCTTGCGCAGGAAGAGCGCGGTATCGATGTCCATTACCACGCCCTTCGTGCGGTGCATCACGAAGCGGTACGCACCCGTGATGCTCGGGCCGTCGAGCAGCGTGTAGATCGTCACGGAATCGGCGTGGTTGTCTGCCGGCGTGTCGAACCACACGTGCGTGAAATTGGGAAACTCCTCCGGCTTGCCGGCCTGCGCCACGTCGAGCGCGATGCCGCGTGCGGAAAGTCCGTACTGATACAGCTCGCCGATGGCGCGGAAGTACGACGCGCCCAGGAAGGCGACCCAGTCGTTCTTCTTCCAGTCGAGTTTTTTCTGGTCGCCCAGGCGGCTTTCCTGGAAGCGGAAACCGGCAAAGCCGCTGCCGCGCGGCAGTTTGCGCGCAGGGCTGTCGGCGGGCATGTCGAAGTACGACTCGTCGTAGACGATTTCGCGCGCGGCGCCTTTTTCGACCACGTGCATGCGCACCGGCGCGCGGAAAAACGTGCCGAGGTGGAAGAACGTCACCGGAAACTGGCCGGGGCCGTCGGCAAAGAGCGCATGCGCGGTGTCGAACTTGATCTTGCCGTGCGCCTCGTAGTCGATCTTCGACAGGATGTCGGCCGGTGCGGTGGGAGGCGGCGCGTACGGCTGGCCCGCCATTGCGCGGGCGCGCTCGATCAGGGAATCAAAAGAAAATGGTGCGGCATCGCCCAGTTTGACGCGGCTGGCCGCCAGGGCTTCGGGCGTGATGCCGAGCGCGGCGAGCGTGGCGGTGAGCGAAGCGGAGGCAAGAAGAGTTCGACGCGTGACCATAGGTGCCTATGACATAACTTGGAATCGGAACAGTCCGACATGGTAACGCGCGGCAGGGTTCCGCCGCGCCATGCGAACGGCGGAGGGTCCGGGGGCCGATGCACCCGGAATTCGACCGCTCGTCGCAATCTGGACGGCGCGGAGCCCCTGGTGGTGGATACTTCGGATCACATTGACGCATGGGGGGGTGGCGATGATCCGGAGAGGACTTTGCGCGCGCGGCGTGCTCCTGCTCGCATTGGCTTGCGCTGCGCGCACGGCCGGCGCCGCAGCGCCATGCGATGCCCCCGCGCCGTTGGCCGACGGCTGGCAGATCGCGGCCAGCCCCGGCGCTGCCGGCTTCGATGCCGACCGGCTCTGCACCGTACTGCGCGAAGTGGCCGGCGGCGACGTCAACTTCCACAGCCTGCTCGTCGTGCGCGGCGGCCGATTGGTTGCCGAACTGTACCGGACGGGCAAGGACGAGCGCGTCAAGGATCTGTTCCGCACCACGCGCACCTTTGACGCAAACACGCTCCACGACATCCGGTCGATCAGCAAATCGGTGACGAGCCTGTTGTGGGGCATCGCGCAGGGGCAGGGCAGGGTGCCGCCGCCCGATACGCCCGCGCTGCCGCTGTTTCCCGAACTGGCTCGCGACATGCCCAAGCTGAACCGCGACGGCCGCGAGGGCATCACGCTCGGGCAGATGCTGTCCATGTCGAGCGGTCTGGCGTGGAACGAATGGCGCGCCACGAGCGTGTTCAACAATGACGAGTTCGGGCTGTTCTGGCACACCTCCCAGGTGCGCTATGTGTTCGACCGCCCCATGGCGGCCGCGGCCGGCACGCAGTTCAATTACAACGGCGGCAATACCGCGGTGCTTGCGCATTTGCTTGCACAGCGCGTGGGCATGCCGTTGCCGGAGTACGCGCGCCAGCAGCTCTTCGAGCCGCTGGGCATCACCGACTGGGAATGGGTGGACGACTACCGCGGCCGTGCGCTGGCATTTGCCGGCCTGCGCTTGCGCCCGCGCGACCTCGCGCGCATCGGCCAGCTCGTGCTGCAGCATGGCGAATGGCATGGCCGGCAGGTGGTTCCGGCCGATTGGATTGCCGAATCCACCCGCCCGCACGTCGACACGGGCATCGCACCGAACCTGCGATACGGCTACCAGTGGTGGCTCGGCGCTGTGCCCGTGAAGGGCACGGAGCAGGCGTGGATCGGCGGCATCGGCAATGGCGGACAGCGCCTGTGGGTCATCCCCGCGCTGGACATGGTCGTCGTTACCACCGCGGGCGATTACAACGAGCGTGCGATCGGCACGCAGGCCGAAACGTTGCTCAAAAGCGTGGTGGCCGCACTGGCGCCCGCGCGCAGCTGAGCGCGCAGCGGTTCAGAGGAAGCGGTCGAGGATCTTGCGGCTGTGCTTGTCGAGCGCGAAATGGTCGCGGATCAGGTAGTGGATCCCGTGGCTGTCGGATATCAACAGCGTGGTGCCGCTCAGGCGGCGGATGTCTTCTTCGCCGCGCAGCACGAGATCGGTGTGGCCGCGATCGGTCTGCACTGTCCACGTGCTCGGGGTGGCGTAGGTCGATACGCCGACGATCTTGCGGATCTCGGGCATGAATTCGCGCGCGGCGAGTTCCGCCTCGATCAGCGCGCGCATGGCGGCGGGCAGGGTGTCGAGGTTGGCGATCCAGGCCAGTTCCTTGCCGTCGGCGCTCATCAGGCTCAGGCCCTCGCCGGCGGCGGAGATCGGGAAGGCGCGCACGGGCACCACGCCCGCATGCGAGGTGCCGTCGACCAGCGTCATGACGAGCTTGCCGAGGCTGTTGCGGCTGAGGGTGAAATCGGGCGTTTGCATCGCACTGTCCGGAGAAGAGGTTGGCTGCGCGCGCACGTCGGTCAGGCCGGCTCGGCGGCGTCCACGCGCTCGCCGTCGCTCGTCATGTCGGTGTCGGCATCGACGTTGCGCGCCTGCGCCTGGTAGAGCCTGAAGTACGCGCCTTCGCGTGCGAGCAACTCGTCGTGGCTGCCGACTTCGACGATCTGGCCGCGGTCCATGACGACCAGGCGATCTGCCTTGCGCAGCGTCGACAGGCGGTGCGCGATGGCGATCGTCGTGCGGCCCTGCACGAGGTTGTCGAGCGCCTTCTGGATTTCCTTCTCGGTGGTCGTGTCCACCGAAGACGTGGCCTCGTCCATGATCAGGATGCGCGGGTTGATGAGCAGCGCCCGCGCAATCGAGATGCGCTGGCGCTCCCCGCCCGACAGTGCCTGGCCGCGCTCGCCCACCAGGGAGTCGTAGCCGTGCGGCAGGCGCAGGATGAACTCGTGCGCATGCGCGGCGCGCGCGGCGGCGATGATCTCCTCGCGCGTGGCATCGGGCTTGCCGTAGGCGATGTTGTCGGCAATCGTGCCGAAGAACAGGAACGGCTCCTGCAGCACGAGGCCGATGTTGCGGCGGAATTCCGAAATGGGCAGCGAGCGGATGTCGACGCCGTCCACGCGGATCGCACCTTCGGACACGTCGTAGAACCGGCAGATGAGGTTGACCAGCGTGCTCTTGCCCGACCCGCTGTGTCCCACCAGGCCGATCATCTCGCCCGGCCGGATCGACAGGTTCAGGCCGCGGATGACCGCGCGGTTGCCGTAGCGGAAGCCCAGGTCGCGCAACTCGATCGCGCCGTTTACCTGCTCGATGTGCACGGGTTTGGCCGGCTCCGGCACGCTGGACACGTGGTCGAGAATGTCGAAGATGCGCTTGGCGCCCGCCGCGGCCTTCTGCGTGACCGACACGATGCGGCTCATCGAATCGAGCCGCGTATAGAACCGGCTGATATACGTCAGGAACGCCACCAGCACGCCCACGGTGATGGCGTTGTGGCTGACCTGGTAGATGCCGAAGATCCATACCACCAGCAGCCCGACCTCGGTCAGCAGCGTGACCGTGGGCGTGAACAGCGACCACACCGCATTGACGCGGTCGTTGATCGTCAGGTTGTGCTTGTTGGCTTCGCGAAACCGCGCCACTTCGCGCCTTTCCTGCGCAAACGCCTTGACCACGCGGATGCCCGGAATCGTATCGGCCAGGACGTTGGTGATCTCAGACCAGATGCGGTCGATCTTCTCGAAGCCGTGGCGCAGGCGATCGCGCACCAGGTGGATCATCCACGCGATGAAGGGCAGCGGCACCAGCGTGACGAGCGCCAGCCACGGGTCGATGGAGACGAGAATCACCGCCGTCATCGCAATCATCAGCACGTCGGTGGCGAAGTCGAGCAGGTGCAGCGACAGGAATACGCTGATGCGGTCGCTTTCTGAGCCGATGCGCGCCATCAGGTCGCCGGTGCGCTTGCCGCCGAAGTATTCGAGC
>NZ_LWRX01000021.1:0-6994 GCF_001683835.1 Ralstonia sp. RL
CCGGCGCATGCGGGCGCCACGCACATCACGTAAAGTGGCGGGCACACAAAATGATCGAGACACGCACGCCATGGAATTCCTGCAATCGCTGCTGGCACCCCGCCTGCAAAACGTTGAAACCTCCGCCATCCGCGAGTTGTTCAAGGTGCTCGGCAAGCCGGGCCTGATCTCGTTTGCCGGCGGTTTTCCGGACGCCGCCTTGTTTGACGTGGAAGGCCTGAAGGCCGCCGCCGACAGCGCACTCACCACCGACGCCGCCCGCGCGCTGCAATACGGCGCCACCGAGGGCTTCGAGCCGCTGCGTGAGGCCATCGTCACGCTGATGAAGTCGCGCGGCGCCAACGTCGCCAACACCGACCTCCTCGTCACCACCGGTTCGCAGCAAGGGCTGGATCTGCTGGGCAAGGTGCTGATCGGCGAGGGCGACACGGTGCTGACCGAGGCGCCCACCTTCCTCGCCGCCATTCAGGCATTCAAGCTGTACGGCGCCAAGGTGGCCGGCGTGCCGACCGATGGCGACGGCCTGGATGTCGACGCGCTGGAAAAGGTGCTTTCGACCGCGCGCCCCAAATTCCTCTACGTGATTCCCAACTTCGGCAACCCGAGCGGCGCGCTGATGAGCCTGGAGCGCCGCAAGCGCCTGCTGGACGTGGCCGTGCGCCACAACCTGCTGATCGTGGAAGACGACCCGTACGGCGACCTGTATTTCGACGCGCCCCCGCCGCCGTCGCTGTACGCGCTGTCGCAGCAGACCGACGGCGCGCAGGGGCGTGTGATCTACCTCGGCAGCCTGTCGAAGGTGGTGGCGCCGGGGCTGCGCGTGGGCTGGATGATCGCCTCGCAGCCGGTGCTGGGCAACGCGGTGATGGTCAAGCAGTTTGCCGATGCGCACACCTCCACGTTTGCGCAGGCCACGGCCGCCGCGTACCTGCGCAGCAATCGCCTGGACACGGTGCTGCCGCGCACGCGTGCGGCCTATGCCGAACGCGCCCACGCCATGGCCAACGGCCTGCGTGCGCTGTTGCCCGACACCGAACTGACCTTCAACCGCCCGCGCGGCGGCATGTTCCTGTGGTGCACCTTGCCGGGCCGCAATGCCGGCGATGTGGCCAAGGTGGCCATCGAGCGCGGTGTGGCGTTCGTGCCGGGCGCGGCGTTCTACCCGGTCGACCCGGATCGCTCGACGCTGCGTCTGTCGTACGCCACCTCGTCGCTGGCGCAGGTGGAAGAGGGTGTGCGCAAGCTCGCGCATGCCATCGGCGAGTTCAAGCTGGGCTGACCTCGCCAGGGCAGGCTGCGGTGGCACAGGCACACACCGACGCGCAGCAAGACCCCGCGCTGCTGCGCCGCCTGCTGCGCGCCAAAGACCGCATGGACGCCGCCTCGCACGAGGCATGGCCCGTCAAGCGGCTGGCCGAGGTGAGCGGCGTGTCGGCGGCGCATTTTGCGCGTTCGTTCAAGCAGGCCTTCGGCATTCCGCCGCACCGCTACCTGCTGACGCGCCGCATCGAGCAGGCCACCACCCTGCTGCGCGACACCGACCTGCCCATCATCGAAATCGCCTACGCCACGGGCTGGGAAAGCCTCGGCACCTTCGGCCGCATCTTCCGCGACATCACCGGGCTGAGCCCGAGCGCGCTTCGCCGTCACGCACAGGCCACCGCACCGCTGCAGCAACTCGGCCGCGTGCCCGCCTGTGTGCTGAAGGCGGCGCAGCGGCCCGACCTCGTCACAGCAGTTTCGGAGAAGCGCCGCCAGCTGGCAGAGGGTACAAATCCGTCACCCATCAACAACAAGGAGCGGTGATGAGCCAAGGGATCAATGTCGTCGGGCTGTATGTGGACGATCAGGACGCGGCGCTGGCGTTCTATGTCGACAAGCTCGGGTTTCGCGTGCATACCGACGTGCGCAACGGCCCGTATCGGTGGCTGACGGTGCAGCATCCGGAGCAGCCGTCGTTTCAGCTCGGCCTGTTCCAGCCGGGCCCGCCCATTCACGACGAAGCCACGGCGCAGACGCTGCGCGCCATGGTCGCCAAGGGCGCGATGCCGCCGCTGGTGCTGACCGTCGCCGATTGCCGCGCCGCCTATGTGCAACTGCGCGAGCGCGGCGTGGAGTTCACGCAGGAGCCGATCGACCGCTTCGGCAGCGTCGACGCCGGCTTTCGTGACCCGGCCGGCAACGGCTGGAAGATGATCCAGGCCGCCCGAGGTGCCCAGTGAGCCCCCGCCACGCAATCCGCCAGTTTCACCGCTGGGTGTCGATGGCGTTCACGCTCACGGTCATCGCCAACTTTGTCGCCCTGGGGCTGGGCAAGGGTGCACAGCCGCCGGCGTGGATCACCTACGCGCCGCTGCTGCCGCTGGCGCTGCTGCTGTTCACGGGGCTCTACCTGTTTGCGCTGCCGTACCTGGATCGGCGTGGCGCGCGGCGCTCGACCGGCGAGCGGGACACGCCCACCGCGGCAGTCTGAGTGCGGCACGTGAGGCTCTGAGGCCCGATTGCGGGGCTCAGACAGCCGAGCGTGAGTGTCCGAGGCTCGTCCACCAGGCTCAACGCCCGGAACATGACCGTTCGAGGTCGAAAAAATCGGGCTCAGAGGCCCAAGCGCGAGGGGTCGGAGGCCCGACGCCGAGCCTCTGAGGCTCAAGCGTGGGCCTTAAAGCCCGGAGCGTGCGTGTTTGAGGGTCGAGCGCCGGGATCCAAGCTCGGAGCGCGAGGGTTTGAGGCTCGAACGCCGGGGTCCAGGGTCGGAACGCGAGGGTTTGAGGCTCGATCGCCACAGTCCAAGCTCGGAACGCGGGGGTTTGACGTCCGCGCGTCGGGCTCCGGCCCCGGCGCGTCGCGTTCCGCGCTCCGGCGTTCAGTGTGCGACCGACGTGGCTGCAGGTTCATCGGCCAGCGCCGCCTCATGTCGGCCGCCCCTGCGCCACAACACCACCGCCACCACGTGGCACGCGGCGGCTGCCCACCCCAGCATGCCCGGCCCACCGTGCGCCAGGGCCAGGGCGCCAACGCTCGACCCCAGCGCAATCCCCACATACACCGCAGATGCATGCAGCGACAGCGTGATCGGTGACACATCGGGCGCCAGGCGGATCAAGCGCGTCGCCTGCGCCGGGCCGAAGCCCCAGCCGGCCATGCCCCACAGCACGACCGCGCCGATGGCCACCGCGCCGGCCACCGTGCCGTGCAGCACCTGCGCTGACAGCGACAGCACCGAGAACGCCAGCACGATGCCCGCGCTGCTGACCGCCAGCACGCGTGCCACACCGGCGCGGTCGGTCATGTGGCCGCCCAGGCCCGTGCCGAGCGCCGCAAAGCTGCCGACCAGGAACAGCACGATGCCCACGTGCTGCGGCGCGAAGCCCAGCCCCTGCACAAAGAACGGGGCGATGTAGGTGTAGAACGTAAAGCCGCCTGCGGCCCACAGCGTGGACACCGCCAGCGCGCCCAGCATGCCGGGCCGGCGCGCCACGGAGAGGCGCTGCGCCAGCGTGGTCACGCTGTGCGGCAGTGCGCGCGGCAGGCCTAAGGCCAAGCCCGCCGTGGCCAGAGCCGACAGCACACCGCATGCGATGAACGTCGAACGCCAGTCGCCCTGCGCCGCAATCCACGCGCCCAGCGGCACGCCGAGCGCCACTGCCACCGTGCCGCCGCCCGTGATGATGGCCAGCGCCGAGCCGCTGCGCGAGGCGGGCACCAGCGAGGTCGCCACCGCATTGGCCGTCGGCAGGAACACGCCGGCCGCCAGCGCCAGCAGCACGCGCGCCGCCATCAACTGCCCAAAGCCGTGCGCGGTGGCCGCCAGCAGGTTGCCCGCCGCAAAGATGGCCAGCGCGCCGATCAGCACGCGTCGGCGGTCGACATTGCCGAGCAGCGTCGCCATCGCCGGCGAGCCCACGGCATACGTGACGGCAAACACGGTAACGAGCTGCCCCGCCGCCGGCACGCTCACACCCAGGTCTGCGGCCAGCACCGGCAGCAGGCCGGCGATCATGAAACCTTCAGTGCCGATGGCGAACGCACCCAGGCACAACCACCACAGCGATGCCGGCATGGTCGGCTCCTGTCAGAAGAGGAAAACGAAGAAGAAAACGGAGAGAGGGCGGAGCGCGGAGGCTCCGCGGGAATCAGCGCGCGGCGGTGCTGGCGGTCTGACCGAACAGCACGCTGCGCTCGTCGTCGGAGATGTCTTCGCGGCGGCGCGAGTAGGCGCGTTCCACCCCGGCATAAGCGCGCTGCGTGGCCGGCCGTGCGCCAACGGCTTCGAACCAGCGCTGCAGGTGCGGGAAGTCGTTTAGGTCCTGACCATGCCCGGCGTGCGGGACGATCCACGGATAGGCCGCGATGTCGGCGATGGTGTAGTCGTTGCCGGCAATGTACGGGCGGTCGGCCAGGCGGCGGTCGAGCACGCCGTACAGGCGGTTGGTCTCTTTGGTGTAGCGGTCGATGGCGTAGGGCACGCGCTCGGGGGCGTACACGTTGAAGTGGCCGATCTGCCCGGCCATCGGGCCCAGGCCGCCCACCTGCCAGAACAGCCACTTGAGCACTTCCATGCGGCCGTGCAGGTCGGTGGGCATCAGATGGCCTGTCTTCTCGGCCAGGTAAAGCAGCATGGCGCCCGATTCGAACAGCACCACCGGCTCGGTCCCCTCGGCCGGGTCGTGATCGACCATGGCCGGGATCTTGTTGTTGGGCGAGATGGCCAGGAACTCGGGCTTGAACTGGTCACCCCGGCTGATATCGACGGGGATGACGCGGTGCGGCAAGCCGGTTTCGGCAAAGAACAGCGCCATCTTCAGGCCGTTGGGCGTGGCGCAGTAGTAGAGGTCGATCATGGCGGGGCCCTCGTGTTCTGTCATGTTGGTGGACAGAGTAGGCGCGCGAGTGGCCTTTTGTAATGTCCAAAAACTGGAATTTTCAGGTGACCACTCAGTGCCCGTGCGGCTGTGCCGGTTCGGCTGTCTCGCAGGAGCGGGCGTACCCTTCCCACGCCGCCGTGCCGCACAGCACGCCCGTCGCCAGCGCAGATACCGCCAGCGCCGGCCATTCGCCCGCCACCATCCAGGCGCCGCCCAGCGCCACCAGACCAACCACATGCGCTGGGCGCAACCGGCCGAAGATCGCCCACTTGAACAGCAGGTTGCCCAGCAGATACAGTGCCGCGCTGCCCAGCACCGCCAGCGCCGTCCCCGCATGGGGGTGGCCCACCGGATGCGCCAGCACGAACTCATCGGCCACCGCCCCGACGATGATGCCGGCCACCAGCACCACGTGGATGTAGGTGTAGGCCAATCGTGCAAGCCGGCCAGGATCGGCCGAATGCGACATGGTGTGCGCGCCGCGCTCGGCAATCGTGTCGAAGTACAGCCACCACATCGCCAGGCTGCCGATGAACGACAGCGCCATCGCCGCGATGTTTTCTGCGGTCCAGTCGAGCCCGGCAAACGTGGAGCCCGTGACCAGCACCGATTCGCCCAGCGCGATGATGATGAACAGCGAGCAGCGCTCGGCCATGTGGCCGCCTTCCACGTTCCAGTCATTGGTGGTGGAGCGGCCCAGGCCCGGCGTGTAGAAGCCCATCGACGGCCCGACCCATTCGATGGCCAGCGCGACGATCCAGCAGGCCCAGCGCACGGAACCGTCCGACAGCCCGCCCGCCAGCCACAGCACCGCAGAGATGCCGAGCCACGTGGCGATGCGCTGGAAGTTGCGCCGCATGGGCAGCGCCTCGCCGCGCACGGCCCACAGGAAGAACACCGTGCGCCCGAACTGCATGAACACATAGGCGAGCGCAAACGCCAGCCCGCGCGAGCCGAAGGCCTGCGGCAGCGATGCCGAGAGCAGCAGCCCGCCCGTCATCAGCACGAGCATCAGCATGCGGATGGCGAGCTTGTCCGGGTCGAGCCAGTTCGTCACCCACGACGTGAAGATCCACACCCACCACACCGCCAGCATCAGCAGCAGCGCCTGCGCGCCGCCTTGCAGCGTGAAGTTGCCGATCAGCAGGTGCGAGAGCTGCGTCACCGCAAACACGAACACCAGATCGAAGAACAGCTCGATGTTGGTGACGCGGTGGTGGCCGTGGGCCCCTTCGGGGGAGGGGCGGAGGTAACTGCGGGGCATCGGGTGTCCTCGGTGCGGCCTTGTGAACGGCGATCAGGCCGACTGCATGCCGAGCGTGAGCGTGCCTGCGCCCACCATCACCGCACCGCCCGTGTAGCCGAAGCGGCGCTGCGCGGCCACGCTGGTCAGACGCTTGGCGAGCAGCTTGGCGGCCAGCGCGTACATCGACGCGTTGGCGGCGGCCAGGATGACGAAGGTCGGCAGCAGGATCACGCTCTGCGACAGGAAGGTCTGCTCGGCCGACATGAACTGCGGCACGAAGGCGACGAAAAAGACGATGCTCTTGGGGTTGAGCGCCGTGACCGTCCAGGCGGACAGGAAGCGGCGGCCGGCGGACTTCTGCTGCACCGGGATGCTGGCTTCGGGCGCATCGTCGCGCAGGCGGCGGGCGCTGAGGATCGACTTGATGCCCAGATAGACGAGGTACGAACCGCCGATGAGCTTGAGCGCCGTGAAGGCCGCTGCCGATGCGGCCAGCAGGGCGCCCGCACCGGCAAGGGACACGGCCATGGCTGTGGTGTCTCCAGCGGCCACGCCGGCAACGGTGCTCCACGCCGAGCGGCCACGGTTGGCCAGCGAATCACCAATCACCAAAAGGATGGTCGGGCCGGGGATGAGCAGGATGATGATGCTGGCGCCGATGAAGGCCAGCCAGGTTTGGAGGGTCATGGGGTGGCTCGCTGTGTTGTTGGGGTGAGGGGAGACAGTTATCCATGAAAAAAATGGGGCGTCAAATGGGGTGGGTGTTTTTTGTTTTTTGTTTTTGGTTTTTGGGTTGGTGGTCCGCCTTCCTTCCGTACCCTGCCGGGCACGACTCACTTTTCTTTGTCTTGCCAAAGAAAAGTAAGCAAAAGAAAGGCGCGCC
>NZ_LWRX01000252.1:0-8186 GCF_001683835.1 Ralstonia sp. RL
AGTTTCGCCGATCATTCCGAAGAAACCTTTTATCAGGGGATTAGTAAACTCCCGGCAGGGCATAACTTATTTTATGACCTCAAGAGCCACTCAATTAACATTCGGCGTTTTTACAGCATAGCAAGCCGCTCTGAATGGACGGGCAAGGGCGCAGACGCAACCGCGAAGGATTACGTTGCGCTGCTTAATGACGCGGTAAGAGTACGTTTGCGCTCAGATGTCCCTGTTGGCACTTGCTTAAGCGGTGGACTTGATAGTTCAAGTGTCGCAACACTTGCTGCGGCGCAGTACATGCAGCAGTCTGGAAAGTCTTTCATTGGTATTACCGCCATTGGCGAAACGCCACGAACTGACGAGTCAGCTTTTGCCAAGGCGGTTGCCGAAGCGGGGCAAATGACATGGGTGCCGTTGAAGCCGACGTACGAAGAGTTTGTGGATACGCTTCCGAGTGTGGTGCGCGCACAAGAAGAGCCATATGGCGGGCCATCTATTAATATGCAATGGTTTGTGATGCGCACTGCTCGACAGCAAGGTGTGACGGTGCTGCTTGATGGTCAAGGTGGTGATGAAACTTTGTTGGGATATGAAAAATACTACGCTGCGCACATTGCGACGGTATGGCGTACCAAGGGTATGTTTAGCGCGATGCGTGCGATCCTTGATGCAAGGAGCAACAATTCCAAAATGGGGTTCATCAATACCGCCAAGTACTTGGTTGGCGGACTTTCCGCGCCGGCACGCTACCGGTTCTATCAATATCGGCATCGGTATCTGAAGTCAGTTCCATCGATGCCTGACCAGTTGCGTGCCTTTGCGAAGGCGTGTCTTGACGAGTTCGCATTGCAAAATCTGGAGATTACGCGAACCAACCTACCGATCTTGCTCAGATATGAGGATAAGAATTCGATGGCACATAGTATCGAAACGCGCTTACCATTCCTCGACTATCGCGCACTAGAGGCAGCGCTTTCGATTCCGGCGCAATACAAAATCAGAGGGGGGTGGACGAAATGGGTTTTACGCCAAGGAATGTCCGAAAAAATGCCGAGCACGGTTGTCTGGCGCAAGAACAAGCTTGGATTTGAAGCTCCAGAGGATCTTTGGCTTTCGAAGCATCAAGCAATCATGAAAATGAAAGTGCAACAATCATGCTTGCTCGGCAAGCTCTGTAATATGGATTCACTCAGCAGTATGTTTTCCAAGCTCGACTTGCGTACCCAATGGCGGCTTTATAGCACGGCGCTTTGGGAGGAGTGCTTTGGTGTAAAGTCATGACGCGCGTTTGTCATATGACGTCGGCTCATCCATGGGACGACGTGCGGATTTTCCATAAAGAGTGCCGTTCCTTAGCAGCCTCTGGATTTGATGTGCATTTAGTTGCGTGCGCGCCGCGCAAAATGCAAATAGACGGTGTTTCGGTTCATGCGATCCAGAGGAAGAATGGATGTAGGGTTGGGCGGATGGTGAAAACTGCGTGCGACGTGTATCGCGCGGCTAGAAACCTGGATGCCGAAATCTATCATATTCATGATCCTGAGCTTATTCCATACGCTTTGCTGTTGAAATGGCGCGGCAAGAAGGTCATCTATGACGCGCATGAAGATGTGCCACGTGACATTCTGTCCAAATCATGGATCCCATCCTGGGTAAGGAAGCCGTTGTCCCTCATTTGGGAAACGCTGGAAAATTTTGCTGCAAAGAGGTTGAGTTCGGTTGTTGCTGCTACCCCGCACATTGCCCAGAGATTCGTTACGGTTAATCCTTCGACAGTTGATGTAAATAACTTTCCTATTGATAACGAACTGACTGGACAGTCGGGCGAGAAGACGAAGGCGCCTAGAACGATTTGTTATATCGGTGGAATTAGCGATGTCCGTGGGGCCTTTGAAATGGTCAGGGCGCTGGAATTCGTCGATGCGACGTTAATCCTGGCGGGATCCTTCCAGAGCGCAGAACTCGAAGGCGCATTGCGCGCGCTGCCGGGTTGGGCGAAAGTGGATTACAGAGGAGTGGTCAGTCGGGAAGGTGTAGCGCAGATTCTTGCTGAATCTCGTATTGGATTGGTATTACTTCATCCGCTTACCAATTACATCGACGCATTGCCAGTCAAGATGTTCGAGTATATGTCTGCAGGACTGCCTGTATTGGCATCAGACTTCCCGTTATGGCGCAGCATTCTCTCCGATACGGGGGCTGGTGTTTGCGTTAATCCCCTTGACCCTTGTGCAATAGCTGAATGTATTTCCAACGTATTACTAGAGGAAGAACAGGCACAAGTCATGGGCGATGCTGGAAGGCGTGCTGTCTTGCATACCTTTCGTTGGAAACATGAGGCGGACAAGCTTGTTTCCTTGTACCAGAAACTGAAATCGTAGTGAGCCTCATACAATGAAAAACGTTTGGCTGCTGAACCATTATGCGCAAGAACCAAACGGTCCCGGGGGAACGCGACATTTCTCCTTGGCAAAACACCTGCACAGCTTTGGTTGGCATACCTCCATCATTGCCGCGAGCACGGAGCTTAATACGGGAAGGCAGCGTTTGGACGACGCTGAGACCTGTCGCCGCGAACAATATGAAGGGGTTGAGTTCTTATGGGTAAAAACTCCCAGTTACGAAGGTAATGGTCTGGGAAGGATGCGCAACATGCTTAGCTATACTTGGCAGGTTTTGCGGTTACCTTTAATGGATCAATTGCCTAAACCGGACGTTATCGTAGGCTCCAGTGTTCATCCTTTTGCTGGTTGGGCTGGCTTGAAACTGGCGCAGCGTTATCGTTGCCCGTTTGTCTTTGAGGTCCGCGATTTATGGCCTCAAACGCTTATCGATTTGGGTAGATTAAAGCCTTGCAGCCTAATGGCAATATTGCTGCGGGCGCTAGAGCGAGTGTTGTACCGTAAAGCGAGTCGTATTGTTACCTTGCTTCCTGCAATAGATGATTATCTCCGCCCACTTGGAGTGCCCGATAGCAAGATCGTGTGGATTCCGAACGGCGTTGACCTATACAACTTTACGTGGCGCTTGCCTGTTGGATCTGGCGGCAATTTTGTACTGATGTATTTAGGCTCTTTTGGAAACGCGAACGGGGTCGATCAGCTGTTGGACGCCATGAGCGTTCTTCAGAAACGTTTTCCTGAGCGCCGGGTACATCTCCGATTGATAGGGGATGGGCCGCTGAAATCATCTTTTCATGAGCTTGCGCTTTCGCGTGGGCTGAAGAATGTCACATTTGAGCCCCCAGTGCCAAAGAACAAAATATCCAACTTGGCGGCTGAGGCGGATGCATTTGTGGTTTGTCTAGCCGATGTGCCGCTTTATCGCTTCGGCATCAGTTTAAATAAACTTTTTGATTATTTGGCTGCAGGCAGGCCGGTGGTCTTCGCTGGCAGGACAGCTAACAACCCGGTCGCAGAAGCTCGTGCCGGCGTTACCGTGCCTCCATGTGATCCTGAGTCTTTTGCCAATGCCGTGATAAGTTTGATTGATATGCCAGCAGAAGAACGAGCGGCGATGGGGGGCCGTGGAAGGAAGTACGTGGAGGAAGTCTATTCATTCGAAATTCTTGCCAAGAAGTTTGCCGATGTGTTGGATGCAGCGGCTATGGAAGGAAAGAAGTGAAACGGCTTTTTGATTTTCTCATTGCAGTTCTTGCATTGATTATCTTGTCTCCTGTAATCATTGCGCTAATTGTCTTGGTCAGAACAAAACTTGGCAAACCGATCATGTTTCGACAAGTTCGGCCTGGTCTACATGCACAGCCCTTTCTCATGATTAAATTCCGTACGATGACTGACGAGCGAGATGCATCAGGAAATCTCCTTCCTGACGAAGTCCGCTTGACGCCGTTTGGAAGATTTTTGCGCTCGGCTAGTCTCGATGAGCTGCCCGAGCTGTGGAACGTAATCAAAGGCGACATGAGCTTGGTTGGTCCGCGACCTTTGTTGATGGAATATTTACCGTTATATTCAGCTAAACAGGCCAGACGTCACGAGGTCCGCCCGGGAATTACCGGTTGGGCGCAAATCAACGGGCGCAATGCATTGTCGTGGGAAGAAAAGTTCACGCTGGACGTCTGGTATGTTGATAATCAGTCTTTCTGGCTGGATATTAAAATCCTGATTCTCACAGTGGTGCGAGTGATCCGCCGCGAGGGCATTAGCGCAGCCAGCGAGGCGACGATGCCTCGCTTTGTCGGTTCTGCAACCCGGAGTGAGCATGAATAATCCGATGTACGCGGTGTATGGTGCCAGCGGCTTTGGCCGCGAGGTGATGCCGTTAGCGCGGCAGCAATTGTTAGATTCTGGCGTGCTGCCGGATCGCCTCGTGTTTGTGGATGATCATCCGATGGAGCTCGTGGTCAATGGGCATCGTGTTCTTCGATATGCCGAGTTCCTGGAGGCGCCGGCAAGCGAAAGGTTTATCGCTCTCGCAATTGCAAATAGTGCCATACGCGAGAAATTGTCCGACCGATGCAGAACAGACGGAGTTGCGTTCTGGACTGTACGGGCATTGAACACCGTGGTAATGGATGCGGTCGAGGTGGGCGAAGGCGCATTGCTGTGCCCCTTCGTCACACTGACCTCGAATATTCGGATCGGTCGGCATTTTCACGCAAACATCTATAGCTACGTTGCGCATGACTGTGTGATTGGCGACTTCGTGACCTTTGCTCCTGGCGTGAAGTGCAACGGCAACATTCGTATCGAAGATCACGCATATATAGGCACTGGCGCAATATTGCGCCAAGGGAAGCTAGGCGAGCCTTTGGTGATAGGGCGCGGTGCAACTGTAGGCATGGGCGCAGTGGTTACGAAGAGCGTACCGGAAGGAGTGACTGTGGTCGGGAACCCGGCGAGAATCTTGCAACGGAATTGAGAGATCAATGTTAAATACGCCATTCTCACCTTGGCCATCCTTTACTGCTGAAGAGGCGGACGCAGTGCGCGAAGTGCTGTTGTCGAACAAAGTGAATTATTGGACGGGCAATGAGTGCCGTCAGTTCGAGAAAGAATTTGCTGCCTGGGCCGGTGTGAATCATGCCATTGCGCTTGCCAACGGGACGCTGGCATTGGATGTTGCGCTCAAGGCCTTGGGTATCGGGCCGGGCGACGAGGTGGTCGTGACGCCGCGTACGTTCATCGCGTCCGTGTCCTGTGTTGTGAACGCCGGCGCCATCCCGGTTTTTGCAGACGTCGATGCGGATAGTGGAAACCTGACGGCAGAGACTATTGCGACTGCTCTGACTCCTAGAACGAAGGCAGTCATCTGCGTCCATCTTGCTGGCTGGCCCTGCGACATGGATCCCATCATGACCTTGGCGAACAAGCACGGAATAAAAGTAATCGAGGACTGCGCACAAGCGCATGGTGCGCGTTATAAGGGACGCAGCGTAGGTTCTATCGGGCATATCGGGGCGTGGTCGTTCTGTCAGGACAAGATCATGACTACGGGCGGCGAAGGCGGTATGGTCACAACCAATGATCGCACGCTTTGGTCGGCCATGTGGTCCTTTAAAGATCACGGGAAGGGTTGGGAAGCTGTGTACGAGCGTCAGCATTCTCCGGGATTCCGGTGGGTGCATGAAGGATTTGGCACGAACTGGCGTATGTTGGAAATACAGGGTGTCATTGGCCGTATCCAGTTGCGCAGAATGGCTGAGTGGACGGCGCAACGCAACCGGAATGCACGAGCGTTACGCAACACATGTGCTGCTTTCACAGCACTTCGTGTACCGGAATGCTCGACTGAAGATGTTCATGCCTGCTACAAGTTTTATGTGTATGTGCGGCCAGAGAAGCTCAATCCGGGGTGGACGCGCGACCGAATTATCGAAGAGATCAATTCCCGCGGGGTTCCCTGCTATCAGGGATCATGTTCCGAGGTGTATCTTGAAAAGGCTTTCGATGGAACGCCATGGCGCCCGAGCAAGCGATTGGCTGTGGCGCGTGAACTCGGCGAGACCAGCCTCATGTTTCTCGTACATCCAACATTATCGGAAGCCGAAATGGCAAAAACCTGTTCCGTTCTGGCTGAGGTTATGCACAGTGCGGCGGGATGAGCTAAAGCAGATTAAGACAATAACTCATTTGCACTGTACATGAGTCTTTTCTCCGACCTTACGCGACAAAGAAAAAAGCTGGTTGCGGTTGCAGCGGATTTTGTCATGATGCCGCTTACTTTCTGCTTCGCAATCTGGGTGCGATACGACAACTTGACTGAGGCATTGTTACGCCAATATTCAGTGCTTATCCTGGTCGCCCCTTTTGCCTCGATCCCGGTATTTATCAAGCTTGGTTTTTATCGTGCTGTAATACGTTATATCGATCACAAAATCGTGTATGTCATTGCAACTGGCGTGACGATATCTGTCGTTGTGCTGGTCGCAGTGGCTGCATTTACCCAGCCGCTGCATTACTCCAGGGGGGCATTCGTTATCTATTGGGCTGGCGCAATTCTCTATGCGCTTGCAAGTCGTTTCGTTGTGCGTGGCTTTCTTCGTCGTGGTGCAGCTCATAAGGGCATTCGGGTAGCAATATATGGGGCGGGGCAGGCAGGAACACAGCTTGCTAGCGCGTTGCGGGCCGGGAATGAATATCTGCCGGTTGCATTTATCGACGACGCTGAGGATCTTAGATACGTAACAATAGGTGGTGTGAAAGTTTTTCCGCCATCTGACTTGCCAACGCTTCTTGCAAAAATGGATGTCAGCGAAATTTTGCTAGCAATGCCTTCATTGTCAAAGGGGCAGCAAAAACGAATCATTGACCGCCTCGAACCTTTGAAAGTTAAGATCAAGTTAACTCCACCCATCAAGAAGCTATTGAACGGCGAATTGCGTGTGCAGGATATCCAGGAGGTGGGGATCGAGGATTTATTGGGGCGCGATTCCGTTGAGCCAGACCAGCGCCTGATCAGCGCCTGTATCCAGGGTAAGGTTGTGCTTGTTACGGGGGCGGGAGGATCGATCGGTTCGGAGTTGTGCCGGCAGATCATTCGACAGCGTCCGTCACGGCTGATCTTATTGGAACTGTCGGAGTTCGCCCTGTATTCGCTTGAGCAAGAACTGCGCGAGATCCAGAAAACGATAGCTAGTGAAGCAGAACTGATTCCCTTCCTCGGCTCCGTGCTGGATCAGGCAAGGTGCAAATCCATCATGGAAACCTTCCATGTCGAGACGGTATACCATGCCGCAGCCTATAAACATGTGCCTCTGGTCGAGCACAATCCTACCGAAGGTATTCGGAACAATGTGTTTGGAACCCTAAACTTGGTGCGCGCTGCAGTGGAAACGGGGGTGAAAACATTTGTCCTGATTTCGACTGACAAGGCCGTTCGCCCGACCAATGTGATGGGGGCAACCAAGCGGCTTGCGGAATTGATACTGCAGGCATTTGCTCGTCAACAGGAGGGGTTGCCGACGAAAACCCGCTTTTGCTCTGTTCGCTTCGGTAACGTCCTTGGCTCGTCCGGCTCTGTCGTTCCATTGTTCCGCAAGCAGATCATGGCGGGAGGACCAATTACGCTGACGCATCCCGAAATTACACGTTATTTCATGACGATTCCTGAAGCGGCACAACTTGTCTTGCAAGGAGGTGCAATGGGCGAAGGCGGAGAAGTGTTCGTGCTGGATATGGGCGAGCCGGTGAAAATTCTCGACCTTGCCAAACGGATGGTTCATTTAAGCGGCCTTGAACTGAAGGACGAGGGCGGCTCCGGAAGAGGCATTGAAATTAAGCACATCGGCCTGCGTCCGGGAGAAAAGCTTTATGAAGAATTGCTTATCGGAGGGGAGGTCGAAGGGACCGCGCATCCATTGATCATGCGAGCAAGAGAGACTGAGATACCTTGGAGCCAGCTTGAGAAGTACTTGACTCGCTTGCAGATGGCCTGCAATCAATCTGATTTCGAAGAAATTCGGGCGTTACTTCTTGATATCGTGACCGAATATGCGCCACAAGGTGAGATCGAGGATTTTATTTGGCGGCGTAAAATGCAGGCAACGATGATAGTGGATCGGGGGATACCTCCAGGCGGTGAGGCATGTCTTTCTGGCATTCCACTATTAAGGGATTTGTAGCATAAATAAGAGCGTCTAACAAAATGCCGCTAGCTGCGTTGCGCCTCCTTGCCGTCGTACTACTCGTACTGTCTGCGTCGGCGCGTCTTGCTATCGGCATTTTGTTAGA
>NZ_LWRX01000098.1:0-5879 GCF_001683835.1 Ralstonia sp. RL
TTTTGTGTGCCCGCCACTTTACGTGATGTGCGTGGCGCCCGCATGCGCCGGCTCCGTCACAGGCCCAGGGCGCTGACTACAATGCGCTCACCCGTTCACTGCACGAGGAGCCCGCATGGCCGTCAAGCGCATCGTCCCCAACCTGCATGCAGCCGACCCGGCACTGGCGCGCGCGTTCTACGCCGAATTCCTGGGGCTCGACCCTGTCATGGATCACGGCTGGATCGTCACCTATGCCCACACCGGTGCGGCCGCGCCGCCGCAGCTCAGCATCGCCACGGAGGGCGGTGGCGGCACGCCCGTGCCGGCGCTGTCGGTGGAAGTGGATGACGTGGATGCCGCCCACGCGCGTGCACAGGCGCTCGGCCTGCAGGTCGTGTACGCGCTCACGGATGAGCCGTGGGGCGTGCGGCGCTTCTTCGTCCGCGATCCGTTCGGCAACGTGATCAACATCCTGGCGCACCGTTGAGGGTGCGCCGAAGCAAAACGCCCGCATGCTTGCGGCGATGCGGGCGGCTGGCCAACAGGGCAGGTCAGCGGTGGCCGCCGTTGTGGCCGCGCTGGTCGTCGCGCGCGGTGCCGTTGCTGTCCTTGCCCTTGTCTTTGTCGACCACGCGCGTGATGCCGCCCGTGGCGGGCGGGTCGCTGGCCGGGAAGGTGTCTTCCACAGCCTTTTCGACGAGGTCCTCGCGCTTGTGTGCAGTCGGGTTCTTTTCCTTCTTACTCTCTTCCATAACGCTCTCCTTTTTCAAGCGGTCCTGACGACACGCACGCGAATCCCGTGCCTGCGCGTCAATATTCCTCCCAGTACGGGCGCGAGCCGTAGTACTCATGCACCGACTGCGCCCATGTCGCGTCGGCCATGGTCGGCCAATGATCCTTGTCGAACCCGGGCGCCGTGTCGAGGCGGTCCTTGTCGGCATCGAGGACGAAGCACTTGCGGTCCACATCGAGCGACATGGCGCTCCATGGCACGGCGAACAGCTTGTCGCCAATGCCCAGGAAACCGCCCACCGACATCACCGCATACGCAATGCGGCCGCGCTGTACGTCGAGCATGATGTCGGTGATCTTGCCGAGGTCTTCCCCATTCAGGTTGACGACGCGATCGCCTTCCAGCGTCCCGGCGGCCATCAGCTCGGGCCCCGGGCCTGGCGACGTCGGATCGGCGCGCCCGATGATGCGCATGCGCACGCCGGCCGTGGTGCTGGCCCCTGCGCCCAGGCCACCGGCAGTAGTCGTGTAATCCATAGCAAATCCCTCCATCAGTTCGGGTTGAGGTTCAACGGTGCGCGACGGCCGTGCGCCGTGCATGTGCGCGCGACCGCCGTGAGCATCCATTGGCGTCAGCATGAAACCTGCCTGCGCTGCGGGCCCTCCCGCCCCGACCCGCGGCATGGCGCTTGCTCGACGGTACGGCGACCCCACCCCAAGGCAACCAGGAGAGATCCCCATGAACAAATCCGAAATTCCTGTGGCGCAGCGCGCCGTGCTGTCGATGCTGCTGGACGATCACCGCGAGGTGAAGAAACTCTTCAAGACGTTCCAGCAGGAAAAGGACAAGCCCAGCGGCGAGCAGATCGTGCGCGAAGCGTGTGAAAAGTTGACCGTCCACACCAAGCTGGAGGAAGAACTGTTCTACCCGTTCGTGCGCGACAACGGCGGCGAGGCCTTCAAGGACATCCTCGATGAAGCGCTGGTCGAGCACGCAACCGCCAAGGATCTGATCAAGCAGCTCGCGGGCATGCAGGCGGGCGACGACTTGTTCGAGGCGAAGTTCACCGTGCTGGCGGAGTACGTCGCGCACCACGTGGAGGAAGAAGAAACCGAGCTCTTCCCCAAGCTGATCCGCCAGCATGTCGACCTCTCATCGCTGCAGGAGCCGATGACGGCGCGCAAGGAAGCGCTGCTCTCCGAAGGCGCAACGGCCTGACAAGGACGCACCATGGCACCCACTGTCTGCGATTTCCTTGTCGAACGCCTGTACCAGTGGGGCGTGCGGCGCATCTTCGGCTACCCCGGCGATGGCATCAACGGCATGTTCGGTGCATTGCAGCGTGCCGGCGGCAAGATCGAGTTCGTGCAGGCGCGGCATGAGGAGATGGCCGCCTTCATGGCGTCGGCGCATGCCAAGTTCACCGGGGAGCTTGGCGTCTGCATGGCGACGTCGGGCCCCGGCGCCGCGCATCTGGTCACCGGCCTCTACGATGCGCGGCTCGACCACATGCCGGTGCTGGCGATTGCAGGCCAGCAGGCGCGCACGGCCGTCGGCGGGCATTACCAGCAGGAGGTGGATCTGGTGGCGATGTTCCGCGACGTGGCCGGGGCGTTCGTGCACCAGGCCAGCGTGCCCGCGCAGGTGCGGCACCTGCTCGACCGTGCGGTGCGCATCGCCATTGGCCAGCGCCGTGTGACGGCACTGGTGCTGCCGAACGATCTGCAGGAAATGCCATACAGCTCGCCGCCGCATGCGCACGGCACGCTGCACTCGGGCGTGGGTTACAGCGCGCCCAGCGTGGTGCCGCATGCCGTCGACCTGGAACGCGCGGCGGACGTGCTCAACCGCGGCCGGCGCGTGGCGATGCTGGTGGGCGCAGGTGCACTCGGGGCCAGCGCCGAGGTGGCCGCGGTGGCGCAGACGCTCGGTGCCGGCGTGGCCAAGGCGCTGCTCGGCAAGGCGGTGCTGCCCGACGATCTGCCCTATGTGACGGGCGCCATCGGCCTGCTCGGCACCGAGCCGAGCTGGGAACTCATGAACCACTGCGACACGCTGCTGATGGTCGGCTCGGGCTTCCCGTACGCCGAGTTCCTGCCCAAGGAGGGCCAGGCGCGCGGCGTGCAGATCGACATCGACCCCGGCATGCTCGGGCTGCGCTACCCGATGGAAGTCAACCTCGTCGGCGATTGCGCGCAGACGCTGCGGGCGTTGTTGCCGCTGCTCCAGCGCAAGACCGACACGTATTGGCCCGAGCGCATCGCGCGCTGGAATGCCGACTGGTGGAAGACGCTGGAAGCACGCGCACTGCAGCCGGCGTTTCCCGTCAATCCGCAGCGCGTGTTCTGGGAACTGTCACCCCGGCTGCCCGACAACGTGATCGTCACCAGCGACTCCGGCACGTGCGCCAACTGGTACGCGCGCGACCTGAAGTTCAAGCCCGGCATGATGGGTTCGCTGTCGGGCGGACTGGCGTCGATGGGCGCGGCGGTGCCGTATGCGATTGCGGCCAAGTTCGCGCATCCCGAGCGGCCCGTCATCGCACTGGTGGGCGACGGCGCCATGCAGATGAACAACATGGCCGAGCTCATCACGGTGGCCAAGTACTGGAAGCAGTGGACATCGCCGAAGTGGATCTGCATGGTCCTCAACAACCAGGACCTGAACGAAGTCACGTGGGAACAGCGCGTGATGGAGGGCAATCCGAAGTTTCCGGCGTCGCAGGACATTCCCGACGTGCCGTACCACCGCTTTGCGGAACTGATCGGCCTGCAGGGGCTTTACGTGGACAACCCCGACCAGCTGGCCGGCGCGTGGGACGAATCCCTCGCCGCAGACCGCCCCGTGGTGCTGGAAGTGAAGACCGACCCCGATGTGCCGCCGCTGCCGCCGCACGTCACCCTGCAACAGGCGCGGAACTTTGCGACCGCGCTGGCCTATGGCGATCCCGATGCCAGTGGCGTGCTGCGCGGGACGGCGCGGCAGGTGCTGTCGGCGCTGTTCCCGGTGCATCGGGATAAGGAGTGAGGCAGATCAGCGGGCGCGCCGCACCGCGTCCGCCATTGGCTTCCAATGCAGGAATCCGAACAGCAGCGTCAGCAGCACGCTGTCGAGCAGCGGGCCCTTGTGCAGCGCAACCTTGCGAAAGCAGAACACCACCTCCAGCAGATGGGCGGCCAGCAGCACGGCCGCCACGATCCGCACCCCATGGATGACGTCGGCCGACAGCGCCAGCGGCGCCGCATAGCTGCCCAGCGCGACGCCGTAGATGGCGAGCAACAGCACTTTGTTCAGGAAGTAGAACACGCAGGTCTCCGGAAACGTTGGTGAGGCGGCGCACCGCAGCATACAAGCTGGCCGGCCAGCGTGCGCGCTTTAAACGCTCGCCGCCACGGGCACGCAGGGGGGCGACTGATGCATCGCTTCGCGGTGTTGCACCTTCCCGGCCGCCCGCGAATCCGCTCCCGCTGCGCGCTGAGCTGCCTACACTACAGAAACACCCGACACGGCCGCCCCCCGTGCGACGCCCCCATGGCGTATCTCTTTTTTGCTGCCTCGATCCAGCGGCACATTCCGACGCCCGAGCGCGAGGTCGATGCGCGCACGCTGGGCGAAGCGCTCGACGCGGTGTTTGCCGAGCAACCCCGGCTGCGCGGCTACATCCTCGACGATCAAGGCGCGCTGCGCAAACACCTCGCCGTGTTCATCGATGGACAACCGGTGCGCGATCGGCAGCGTCTGACCGACCCGCTGGGCAAAGCGAGCCGCGTGTACGTCATACAGGCGCTGACCGGCGGTTAGCGCGCCGCGCATCCACGAATCCGCCCGTCCCTCGCCAGGAGAGCCGACATGGACGATCGATTGCTTGTCGCCACCCGCAAGGGGCTGTTCGCGCTGCGCCCCGGGGCCGAGGGCCGATGGACACTCGGCCAGCCGGACTTCATTGGCGAACCGGTAAGCATGGTGCTGCCCGACCCGCGCGACGGATCGGTGTATGCCGCGCTCAATCTCGGACACTTCGGCGTGAAGCTGCACCGGCGGCGCGCGGGCATGGCCGCGTGGGAGGAATGCGGCGTCCCGACCTACCCACCGCAGCCCGCCGACGAAACAGATTCCGGTGACCGCGCGGATGCGGATGCGGCAACACCCGGCCCGCCCTCGCCCGCATGGACGCTGCAGCAAATCTGGTCGCTCGAGGCAGGCGGCGCCGAGGAGCCCGGCGTGCTGTGGGCCGGCACGATTCCCGGCGGGCTTTTCCGCTCGGTCGATGGCGGCGACTCGTGGGCGCTGAACCGGGCGCTGTGGGACCGCCCCGAGTGCCGCGAATGGTTTGGCGGCGGCTATGACGCGCCGGGCATCCACTCTGTGATGGTCGACCCGCGCGACAGTCGGCACGTCACGATCGGCGTGTCGTGCGGCGGGGTCTGGCAGAGCACCGATGGCGGCGCGAGCTGGCGCGTGACGGCCGAGGGCATGGAAGCCGACTACATGCCGCCGGAGCGGCGCGGCGATGCGAACGTGCAAGACCCGCACCGCGTCGTGCAATGCGCCGCCAACCCCGACGTGCTGTGGGTGCAGCATCACTGCGCGATCTTTCGATCGACCAATGGGGGCATGCACTGGCAGCGCCTGGAAGCGCAGCCATCGAGCTTTGGTTTTGCGGTGGCCGTGCATCCGCACGAGCCCGACACCGCGTGGTTCGTGCCCGCCGTGAAAGACGCATGCCGCCTCCCGGTGGACGGCCGCCTCGTCGTCACCCGCACCCGCGATGGCGGGCGCACGTTCGAAGCCCTGTCCAATGGATTGCCGCCGGCGCCGGCCTCTGACCTCGTGTATCGGCATGGCCTGGCCGTTGACCAGACCGGCACGCGCCTGGCAATGGGGTCGACCACCGGCGCGCTATGGACGTCTGCAGATGGCGGCGACAGCTGGCAGCTGGTCTCTGCGCACCTTCCTCCGATCTATTGCGTCCGGTTTGGATGACGGCGCCGTGGGGCGAGCACAAAAAAAGCCGCTGCAAACGCAGCGGCTTCTTATCGTCCAAGACGGCACAGCACGCGATACGGCCTATTCCACCGTAACGGATTTCGCCAGATTGCGCGGCTTGTCCACATCGGTGCCGCGCGCCAGCGCGGTGTGATACGCCAGCAGCTGCAGCGGCACC
>NZ_LWRX01000172.1:0-38742 GCF_001683835.1 Ralstonia sp. RL
TGTCCCAGATCTCGATGGAGCGGAAATGCGAGAGATTCGGCTGCGGATACGACAACCCCTGCACCACACTGAGCTCACCCGCCTGCCACAGCGGCATCATGGCCTGCAGCGACGGATGCAGGCCGTAGCGGTCATCGAGCTGCAGCACCTGTTCGCGCTTGATGGCAATGCGCGGGCGCAGCGCATAGTACTGCGCGCTTGTGTACGGCACCACGGTGTTCAGCCCGTCGTTGCCGCCCTTGAGTTCGATGAGAATGAGCAGGTTGCCATAGCCTTTGCGACGATCTTCGCCCTGCGCGAAGACGATCCCGGGTGCAGTGCCACCAAGGCCGAGCATGGCGCCTGCTTTGAGAAAATCGCGACGTTTCATGATGTGTGCTCCTGCAGCGATGGCGCTACTTCAACTGGTAAGCCGGGTCCATCAGCAGCGTGCGCAGATACGCCGTGCCTGCCAGCTTGACGGGAATCGGCGCCGTCGGCTCGATCGG
Organism: Ralstonia sp. RL; assembly: GCF_001683835.1. NCBI lineage: Bacteria > Pseudomonadati > Pseudomonadota > Betaproteobacteria > Burkholderiales > Burkholderiaceae > Ralstonia > Ralstonia sp. RL. Next base: position 489 of record NZ_LWRX01000172.1, read on the forward strand.
CAACACGGCCCGCTGAATGGAGATGCGCGAGGTGAGCGGCGGCGGGTCGTCCGCATTCGCGCCGAACTGCGCAAGCCACGTGGCCGCGTTGAACGACACCATCGTCTGCGATTGCGCGAGCTTGAAGCGGCCTTCCTGCCCCATGCCCTTGAGGGCCTGGCCCAGGCCCTGCACCGCGCCGCCCTGGTTCAGCGCTTCACGCATGGAGGCCATCACCACGGCGGGCTTCTGTGCCTGCGCGGGCGCCTTCATCTCCGTCGAGCGGAAGAGCTGATCGAGAAACTGCTTGCGCCCCAGCAGCGTGTTGGAGTTGATCCACGCATCGCCGCCGGGCCAACCCTTGACGTTGGGCGGCGCCAGCAGATTCTGCCCAAGCTGCGCGGCCTTGATCGCAAACGGCGTCGGGTCGGAATACTGCACGTTGAATGCCTTGAGCGTGCCGACGATCATCTCGACCGGCGACTTCACCAGCGTCGCGCGCGACTGCGGCGCCCAGAACGCCGGGGTCATCAACAACTCGCGCAACGCGACCTTGATGTCGTAGCCGCTGGCGCGGAACGCATCGGCCACACGCTGCACCTGCGCCGCATCCGGATCGGGCGAAACGAACTCGCGCCACAGCTTGGTGACGATAAACGTCGCTGTCTCGGGGCGAGACAGCAGGATGTCCAGCATCTGGTCGCCGTCGTAGTCGCCGCTCTGGCCGAACACCGTCTTCACGCCGGTGTCGTGGATCTGCGGCCGCCAGACATACGCAAAGTCGTGGTCGCGGTCGACGCTCCAGCCGGTATAGGCACGGGCAGCTTCCTTGATGTCCTGTTCGCTGTAATGGCCTTCACCCAGCGTGAAGAGCTCCATCACCTCGCGCGCGAAGTTCTCGTTGGGCTTGCCTTTGCGGCTCTGCGCGCCATCCAGGTAGATCAGCATCGCCGGGTCCTTGGCGACGGCATGGAGCATGGCGCCGAAGTTGCCGACCGCGTTCTGCCGCAGCAGCACGTTCTGTCGATACATCAACTGCGCAAACGGGACCTTCTGCGAGCTCGACACGAAATGGTTGTGCCAGAACAGCGTCATGCGCTCGGTCAGCGGTGACGGCGTCTGGATCATTTCGCCGAGCCACCATGCGCGCAGCTCGAGTTCGTGCGCCGCGTTGGTGCGTCTCGCAGCCTTGCGGGCGTCTTCGTCGGCGAGCTTGTCATAGGGAAGGATCGGCTCGTTCACCCACGCAGGCGGCGGCTGCGTGGCAACAGTGCCCGTCTGGGCGAGCACGCGATCGACGGCTTCGCGGTGCGTGAGCCCTGCGTAGGCGTCAAGCTCGCTTTCGGAAGGCGCAAAGCCGATGCGGGTCAGGAAGTAGCGCGCCTCGTCGCGATCGAGGCGCTGCTCCTCGGCGACGGCCGCCTTGACGTGCGTGGAATGCCGTTGCGGCTTGCCCTGCGCCGCCGCTTGCGTGGCCGGCAGGCAAAGAACGCTGGCGGCCAGCGCCACCCATAGTGCTGTGGTACGGATACGCATGTTGGTCCCCCGAATCGGCCCCATTGCCCTATTCTCTCGACGCCACGCAATTGCGTTGCGGCCGGGGCAGCGACTTGCGCGCCGTTTCCCGCGCCGACCTACCCGCCGCGATGGTAAAGATCGCGCGTGACGTCGTAGATGTTCTGACGCAATTGCTTGCGTTCCTCGGGAGACAGCTTGCGCTGCGGACCTGGTCGATCGGCGTTCTCGCCACGGCGGTTTTCCATGGCGGCGGCACGTCGGCTGCGCTCTTCGCTGCCTCGGCCGTGCGCCTGCCCCTGCCCGCCCCTTTTCTCCGGTCCACCGGCCTGCATGGCATGTCCGCCGCCGAAAAAGCCGCCGAAGCCGCCAAAACCGCCGCGGTCGCCACGCGCGTGCGCCGGCAAGCCAGCCATGCACAGGCCGGCCGCACAAGCCAGCAGCACCAGATGCCGCCGAAATATTCCTGACCGAGTCGAAAAAGGGGATTGAGAAGCCACGTCCTTGTTGCTGGAAACCGATGCGCCATGCATCATTGCGCGACAATCGATAACAGGCAACCGCATTGCACGCCAGTCCCCTCCGCGGGGGTCGACAGACCCCAAACTGCTGCGAGGAACTGCCAAGGCAGTGTAGCCGCGCGTCCTGCGCCCTGTTCACGTGGGCCGGTAAATAATGTAACCGTCTGTTTCAATTGGGCTTTCACAGCGCCTCGGGCCCATGTTTTTGTCGTTACCATTAGCGCCATGGAAAATTCCAGTCATAAGATTCTCGTCGTGGACGACGACCCCCGCCTGCGTGACCTGCTGCGCCGCTACCTGGGGGAACAGGGCTTCACCGTGCTGGTGGCGGAAAACGCCACGGCCATGAACAAACTCTGGCTGCGCGAGCGCTTCGACCTGCTGGTGCTCGACCTGATGATGCCGGGCGAAGACGGCCTGTCGATCTGCCGCCGTTTGCGCGGTGCGAATGATCAGACGCCCATCATCATGCTCACCGCCAAGGGTGAAGACGTCGATCGCATCGTCGGCCTCGAAATGGGCGCCGACGACTACCTGCCCAAGCCGTTCAATCCGCGCGAACTGATCGCGCGCATCCACGCCGTGCTGCGCCGCCGCGGCCCGGCCGAGATTCCCGGCGCGCCATCCGAAACGCCCGAGACCTTCGCATTTGGCGACTTTGTGCTGAACCTGGCAACGCGCACGCTCAAGAAGAACGACGAAGAGATCACGCTCACAACGGGCGAATTCTCCGTCCTGAAGGTGTTTGCACGCCATCCGCGCCAACCCCTATCGCGCGAGAAGCTCATGGAAATGGCGCGCGGCCGTGAATACGAAGTCTTCGACCGCAGCCTCGACGTGCAGATCTCGCGCCTGCGCAAGCTGATCGAACCGGATCCGAGCAACCCGCGCTTCATCCAGACGGTCTGGGGCCTGGGCTACGTGTTCATCCCCGACGGCGCCAAGTAAGACCGGCCTTCAACCCTTCATCCCCGCACCGACTTGCGCATCCCGCGTCCGGCCGCGTTGCGGCGTCTATTGATCAGTGTGTTCGGCTCGCTGTTCTGGCGGACCTTCATGCTGATCGCCCTGCTCATCGCGATCTCGCTGGGCGTGTGGTTCCAGAGCTTCCGCATTTTCGAGCGCGAGCCGCGCGCGCAGCAGATCGCCATGCAGGTGGTGAGCGTGGTCAAGCTCACGCGCGCGGCGCTGCTGTATTCCGACCCCACGCGCCGGCGCTTCCTGCTGCTCGACCTCGTACAGAACGAAGGCATCAAGGTCTACCCGCGTGAGCGCGAAGACGAATACCGCGAGCCGCATACCAACCCGTACCTCACGCAACTTGTGCAGCACGAGATCCGTAACCGGCTCGGCGCCGAGACGGTGATCGCCACGGCGGTCAACGACATCCCGGGCGTGTGGGTGAGCTTCCAGATCGAGGGCGACGATTACTGGGTCGCCATCAGTCCTGACCGCTTCGAGCGCGTGCCCGGCGTGCAATGGCTGTGGTGGTCGACGGCGGCGCTGGTGCTGTCGGTGCTGGGTGCGGCCTTCATTACGTCACGCGTGAACCAGCCGCTCAAGCGCCTGGCCGACACGGCGCGCGCCATCAGCGCCGGCGATGATCCAAAGCCGCTGCCCGAAGGCGGCGGCACCGAGGTGGCGCAGGCCAATCACAGCTTCAACCAGATGGTGCGTGACCTCAAGCAGTTGGAGGCAGACCGCGCCGTCATGCTGGCCGGCATTTCGCACGACCTGCGCACACCGCTCACGCGCCTGCGGCTGGAAACCGAGATGAGCCCGGTCGACGACCAGACACGCGAGCTTATGGTGGCCGACATCGAACAGATGGACGCCATCATCGGGCAGTTTCTCGACTACGCGCGCCCCAGCGGTGAAATGCTCGAAGCCGTGGACCTGACCGAGCTCGTGCGCGACACGGCGCCCGTCTATTCCGCGCACGACGACATCGACCTCACCCTCAAGCTGGCGCCCGAAGCCATCGCCCGCTGTAACCGGATGGAGACGCAGCGCATTCTCGACAACCTGATCGAAAATGCGCGCCGCTACGGCAAAACGCCCGGCACCGGCCGCGCGGAGATCACCGTCAGCACCGTGCTCCGGGGCAACGAAGTTGTGTTGTGCGTGGCCGATCGCGGTGCGGGCGTGCCGCCGGACCAGCTTGCCTTGCTCACTCGCCCGTTCTACCGGCTGGAATCTGCCCGCAGCGAAGCCAAGGGCGCCGGCCTGGGCATGTCGATCGTCAATCGCATCCTGCAGCGCAGCGGCGGTCGTCTGACCCTCGAGAACCGCACGCCGCCCGAGACCGGCCTCATCGTCTGCGCCTGCTACGCACGCGTCTGACGCACTGGGCGCCGGGCACATCCCCTGCTTCCCCTGCCTGACATGTGCGGCCGCCCAGGCCGTACTGGCTGGGCTATGCGCGGCTTTGAGATTATCAATTGGCCGCCTGCCTGTTCATCGCCAATAATGCAGCCGCCAGGCTGCGCGGCCTTGCCGGTCCATGCCGCAAGCTTCGCCTGCGCTCGCCCGCCCCCCCCGTTTGCCGCCCGGGTGTGAGCTCGTGCTTGCAAGCCCCTTTCCATTGCCGCACCCCTCCAGGAGAAGCCCATGAAGACCATTGGTGACAAGCTCGAACCGTTCAAGGTCGTCGGCGTCAAGCCGGGATTCAACAACCACGAGGAAAACGGCGAGTCGGCATTCGAAGGCATCACCGAGACCTCGTTCCCGGGCAAGTGGAAGGTCATCTTCTTCTATCCGAAAGACTTCACGTTCGTATGTCCGACCGAGATCGTGGCCTTTGCCAAGCTCAATCAGGACTTTGCCGACCGCGACACCATCGTGATGGGCGGCTCGACGGACAACGAATTCGTCAAACTCGCGTGGCGCCGCGAGCACAAGGATCTCAATAAGCTGAACCAGTGGTCGTTTGCCGACACGACCGGCGCGCTGATCGACCAGCTCGGCGTGCGCGAGCATGAAGCGGGCGTCGCATTGCGCGCGACGTTCATCGTCGACCCGGACAACGTGATCCAGCACGTTTCGGTCAACAACCTGAACGTGGGCCGCAACCCGGATGAGGTGCTGCGCATTCTCGACGGCCTGCAAACCGACGAGCTCTGCCCGTGCAACCGTGCCGTTGGCGGTGCCACGCTGTAACGGCCACCCGGCGCTGATCCGGTTCGAAGCCCGCCCTTGGGCGGGCTTTCTTTCTGGCTCCGCCGCGGCAGAAAGGAGATCCCCATGGAATTTCTGCAGACCATCAAGGGCCTGATTCCCGACTACGCGAAAGACATCCGGCTCAATCTCGACGGTACGATCGCGCGTTCCTCGCTGGAGGGCCCCGACGCGGTGGGCGTGGCATTGGCAGCGGCGTTTGCAGCCAGGAGCAAGGTGCTGGTGGACGTCATCCGCAACGCCGGCGTGCTGTCTCCGCAAGAGACCACCGGCGTGCTGACCGCGGCCGCGCTCATGGGCATGAACAACACGTGGTATCCGTTCGTTGAGATGGCCGACGACGCCGACCTGAAGACGCAGCGCGCGGAGCTGCGCATGAATGCCTATGCCAGCCACGGCGGCATCGACAAGCGCCGCTTCGAGATGTATGCCCTGGCAGCGTCCATCGTCGGCAAGTGCCACTTCTGTGTCAGCTCACACTACAAGCTGCTCAAGGAGATCGGCATGACCACGCAGCAGTTGCGCGATGTAGGCCGCATTGCCTCGGTCGTCAACGCCGCGGCGGTCGTGATCGCCGCCGAATAGCGGCATGGCGCAGCGGGCGTGCAAATGACAACGGCAGCGCCGAGCGATCCGGGCTGCCGTCGGGCATGGCGTGCGGCGAGGCGCAAGCTCAGTCCTGCTCGGCGGCTTCCGCGCGATAGATGAGCACGACGGCCTGCGCGACGACGCCTTCCTCCTTGCCTTCAAAGCCGAGCTGTTCGTTCGTCTTTGCCTTGACGTTGCAGCGCTCGCGGGCGATGCCAAGGTCTTCGGCCAGGTTGGCGATCATGCCGGGCACGTGCGGAGCGAGCTTGGGCCTCTGCGCGATCACCGTCGCATCGACATTGCCGACGGCGTAGCCAGCGTGGCGCACGCGGCGCACGGCTTCACGAAGCAATACGCGGCTGTCGGCGGCGGCAAAGGCAGGATCGGTATCGGGAAAATGCCGGCCAATGTCACCGAGGCCGGCCGCGCCGAACAGCGCATCGGTAATCGCGTGCAGCAGCGCGTCGGCGTCGGAGTGGCCGAGCAGGCCGCGCGTGTGCGGAATCTCCACGCCGCCGAGGATCAGCTTGCGGCCCTCCACGAGCGCATGCACGTCGTAGCCCTGACCGATGCGGATGTCCATCCAGTTCATGCGTGTGGTCCTTTCTCTCAGTCGTGGCTGGCCTGCGCCAGGATGGCCTCGGCCAGCGCGAAATCGTCGGGATACGTCACCTTGAAGTTGCGCAGCGCGCCCGCCACCAGCAGCGGTTTGTGCCCGCAGGCTTCCATGGCGCTCGCCTCGTCGGTGACGATGCGGTGCTGCGCCAGCGCGTCACGCAAGGCGCGTTCCAGCAGGCCCAGCGGAAACATCTGCGGTGTCTGCGCCTGCCAGAGGCCCTCGCGCTGGATCGTGGCGTCGATATGCTGGGTGCCGTCGGCGCGCTTGAGCGTGTCGGCCACCGGCAGCGCGAGAATGCCGCCCGCCGCGTGCGCGCCCTCCGCCTCAACGGCCGCGATCAGACGCGCGACCAGCGCCGGCGTCAGGCCGGGGCGCGCGGCGTCGTGCACCAGCACCCAGTCGCCATCTTCTGCACCGAGACTTCGCAACGCCGCCAGGCCATGCATGACGGACGCGTGGCGCGAATCGCCGCCGCAATCGACCTCCACCAGTCCGGGCACGTCGAAACCGCAGCCGGGAAACCGCTGCACGAGCGGCTCTGTGCCGGGTGTGGTAACGATCAGCACCGTATCGATTTCAGCGCTCGCCAGGAACGCCTGCGCGGTATGCCACAGCATCGGCCGCCCGGCGACCGATTGATACTGCTTTGGCAGATCGCCCCCGGCACGCGAGCCGGTACCCGCAGACGGAATCAGCGCAAAACGGCGTCGGCCAGGGCGGGAAGTCGTCATGAAGGGCGGAAGAATGGGACGTGGGCGCAGGATTTGCGTCGGTTTGGGCCCGTGCAAGCGCGCGGCTGGCGCGGATTTTATAATAGCGGTCAGCGTCACGACACCCCGCCTGCACATGCCGGCGGGGTGTCGTGCTTTGTCCTCCGATCTTGACGTCCCATGTCCGATTTCTCGCTTTCTGCCCTGCCCGTCGTCAAACCAGGCCAGCGCTTCCTCTTCAGCGGCCTGCAGGGCGCGGCGGACGCCCTGCTCCTGGCGCGCTATCTCGAACAGCATCGCGCTGCCGTGCCGATGCTGGCGGTGATCTGCGCCAATGCCGTCGATGCGCAGCGCCTGGCGGAAGAACTGCGCTGGTTTGCTCCGCAGGCCCATGTGAAGCTGCTGCCGGACTGGGAGACGCTGCCGTACGACAATTTCTCGCCGCACCAGGACTTGATCTCCGAACGGCTGGCCACGCTGCACGATCTGCAGAATGGCGCGTGCGACATCCTGCTGGTGCCGGCATCGACGGCATTGCAGCGCATCGCTCCGCCGTCCTTTCTGGCGGCCTACACGTTCTTCTTCAAGAAGGGCGAAAAGCTGGACGAGGCGGCACTCAAGGCGCAGTTCACGCTGGCCGGCTACGAACACGTCAGCGCCGTCATGCGCCCCGGCGAATACTCGGTGCGCGGCGGCCTGATCGACCTGTTCCCGATGGGCTCGCCGCTGCCGTACCGGCTCGACCTGTTTGGCGACGAGATCGAGACCATCCGCGCGTTCGACCCCGACACGCAGCGCAGCCTCTACCCCGTGAACGAAGTGCGCCTGCTGCCCGGCCGTGAATTCCCGATGGACGAAGCGTCGCGCACGGCCTTCCGCGGCCGCTGGCGCGAGGTGTTCGAGGGCGACCCGACGCGCTCGCCGATCTACAAAGACATCGGCAACGGCGTGCCTTCGGCCGGCATCGAATACTACCTGCCGCTGTTCTTTGAAGAGACCGCCACGCTCTTCGACTATCTGCCGGGCGCCACGCACCTGGCCTTCGTGGGCGACATCGAAGGTGCGGTGCGCCGCTTCTGGGCCGACACCACGCAGCGCTACAACTTCATGCGCCACGACCGCGAGCGGCCCTTGCTGCAGCCTTCGGCGCTGTACCTCGACGAAGAATCGTTCTTCGTGGCCGCCAAGCCGCATGCCCGTCTCGTGCTGCGCACCGAGCCCGGCGACGCGCCGCTGTCGCTGCCGCTGCCCAACGTGGCCGTCAACCGGCGTGCGGAAGATCCGCTCGTCAACCTCGAATCCTTCCTGATGCGCGGCAACTGCCGCGTGATGATCTGCGCCGAATCCGCCGGCCGCCGCGAGACGCTCGCGCAGATGCTCGCGGCCAGCGGCCTGCATCCGGAAGGCGTGGCCGATTTCGCCGACCTGCTCGCCGGCGACGCGAAGTTCGTCCTCGGCGTGGCGCCGCTTTACCAGGGGTTCATCCTCGGCGACGAGCGCATCGCCTTCATCACCGAGACCGAGCTGTACGCGCAAACCACGCGTCGCGCCGGCCGTCGCAAGCAGGAACAGGCCACCGCCGTCGATTCGATGGTGCGCGACCTGGCCGAACTGAAGATCGGCGACCCGGTGGTGCACAGCGAGCACGGCATCGGGCGCTACCAGGGCCTGGTGTCGGTGGACACGGGCAACGGCGAGGAGGAATTCCTCCACCTCGATTATGACAAGGGCAGCAAGCTGTACGTGCCGGTGCACCAGCTGCACGTGATCTCGCGCTACTCGGGCGCCGATCCGGAAACGGCGCCGCTGCACTCGCTGGGCTCGGGCCAGTGGGAAAAGGCCAAGCGCAAGGCGGCGCAGCAGATCCGCGACACGGCGGCCGAACTGCTGAACCTGTACGCACGCCGTGCAATGCGCCAGGGCTTTGCCTTCCCGCTTGCGCCGGAGGACTACGTCAAGTTTGCCGAGAGCTTCGGCTTTGAAGAAACGCCCGACCAGGCCGCCGCCATCGCTGCGGTGATCGGCGACATGACGTCTGGCAAGCCGATGGACCGACTCGTCTGCGGCGACGTCGGCTTCGGCAAGACGGAAGTCGCGCTGCGTGCCGCGTTTGTTGCGGTGATGGGCGGCAAGCAGGTGGCCATCCTCGCGCCGACCACGCTGCTGGCCGAACAGCATTACCAGACGCTCGTCGACCGCTTTGCCGACTGGCCGGTGCGCATTGCCGAGATTTCGCGTTTCAAGAACAAGAAAGAGATCGACGCCGCGATCGAAGCCATCAACGCCGGCACGATCGACATCGTGATCGGCACGCACAAGCTGCTCTCGCCTGACGTGAAGTTCAACCGCCTGGGGCTCGTCATCATCGACGAGGAACACCGCTTTGGCGTGCGTCAGAAAGAGGCGCTCAAGACGCTGCGCGCCGAGGTGGACGTGCTCACGCTCACGGCCACGCCAATCCCGCGTACGCTGGGCATGGCGCTCGAAGGCCTGCGCGATTTTTCGGTGATTGCGACCGCGCCGCAAAAGCGCCTGGCCATCAAGACGTTCCTGCGCCGCGAGGAAGACGGCGTGCTGCGCGAGGCCATCCTGCGCGAGTTGAAACGCGGCGGCCAGGTCTACTTCCTGCACAACGAGGTCGAGACCATCGAGAACAAGCGCGCCAAGCTGGAGGAACTGATTCCGGAAGCACGCGTGGCGGTCGCCCACGGCCAGATGCACGAGCGCGAACTCGAGCGCGTGATGCGCGATTTCGTGGCCCAGCGCGCCAACATCCTGCTGTGCACGACGATCATCGAAACCGGCATCGACGTGCCCACGGCCAACACGATCCTCATCCACCGCGCCGACAAGTTCGGCCTCGCGCAGCTGCACCAGCTGCGCGGCCGTGTCGGTCGCTCGCACCACCAGGCGTATGCGTACCTGCTGGTGCACGATGTGGACGGGCTGACCAAGCAGGCACAGCGCCGCCTGGAGGCAATCCAGCAGATGGAGGAGCTTGGCTCAGGCTTCTACCTGGCGATGCACGACCTGGAAATCCGCGGCGCCGGCGAGGTGCTCGGCGACAAGCAGTCTGGCGAGATCTCCGAGATCGGCTTCCAGCTTTACACGGACATGCTGAACCAGGCGGTGAAGTCGCTCAAGGCGGGCAAGGAGCCCGATCTGATGGCGCCACTGGCCGCCACCACCGAAATCAACCTCGGCACGCCTGCCCTGCTGCCCCAGGACTATTGCGGCGACGTACAGGAGCGCCTGTCGCTGTACAAGCGCCTGGCCAACTGCGAGAGCAGCGAGGCCATCGACAACATCCAGGAAGAGCTGATCGACCGCTTCGGCAAGCTGCCGCCGCAGGCGCAGTCGCTCATCGAGACGCATCGTCTGCGCATTGCCGCGCAGCCGCTGGGCATCCGCAAGATCGACACCGGCACGAACGCCGTCACGCTGCAGTTCGTGCCGAACCCGCCCATCGACGCCATCAAGATCATCGACCTCGTGCAGAAGAACCGGCAGATCAAGCTGGCCGGGCAGGACCGCCTGCGTATCGAGAACATCCCGGCCGAGACCGCTGCGCTCGCGCAGACCATTCGCCATGCCATGCGGCAATTGATGTGATCCGCTAGGATGCAGCGACGCGAACAAGGAAAAACCAACATGAGCACCGCCGTGACCGCCCTCTCCACACTCGACTGGACCACCAAGCTCGTCAGCTTCGACACCACCAGCCGTGGCTCCAACCTTGCGCTCATCGAAACCGTGCGCGACTACCTGCGCGGCCTCGGCATCGATTCGCACCTCTCGCACAACGACGATCGCAACAAGGCCAATCTGTTCGCCACCATTCCGGCCGCCAACGGCAGCGTGCAAGGCGGCATCGTGCTGTCGGGCCATACCGATGTGGTGCCGGTGGATGGGCAGAAATGGGACAGCAACCCGTTCACCCCGGAAATCCGGGACGGCCGGCTTTACGGTCGCGGCACCTGCGACATGAAAGGCTTCATTGCGTCGTCGCTTGCGCTGGTGCCGCAGCTGCTCGGTGCCAAGCTGCGCGAGCCCGTGCATCTTGCGCTCTCGTACGACGAAGAAGTCGGCTGCGTGGGCGCGCCGCGCATGATCGACGACCTGGTGGCGCGCGGCATCAAGCCCGCCGGCTGCATCGTCGGCGAGCCCACCAGCATGCGGCCCATCGTTGCGCACAAGGGCATCAACGCCTACCGCTGCCGGGTGCACGGCCGCGCCGCGCATTCGTCGCTCACGCCGCAGGGTGTGAACGCCATCGAATACGCGGCGCGCATCATCTGCTTCGTGCGCGACCTGGCCGATGAATTCCGCGCCAAGGGCCCGTTCGACGAGGCGTTCGACGTGCCGTTCACCACCGCCTCGACGGGCCTGATCCAGGGCGGCATCGCGCTCAACACGATTCCTGCCCTGTGCGAACTGGTCTTCGAGTTCCGCAACCTGCCGGGCGTGGATGCGCCGGCCATCCGGGCGCGCGTGGAGCGCTATGTGCGCGAGACGATCGAGCCAGCCATGCAGCGCGAACATCCGGACGCCCGCATCGAGCTCGAAGAGATTGCCGCCGCGCCGTCGCTCGACGCCTCGGAGCAGGCAGCGATCACGCAGCTCGTGCGCGTGCTGACCGAAGACAACGACAAGCGCAAGGTCGCCTACGGCACCGAAGCCGGCCTGTTCCAGCGCGCCGGCATTCCGGCCGTGCTGTGCGGCCCGGGCAACATCGAGCAGGCGCACAAGGCCAACGAATACGTCGAGCTCGCTCAGCTGGAGGCCTGCGACCGCTTTCTCGCCAAGGTTGCGCGCAGCCTGATGCTCGACGCCCCGTCGGCCTGATTACGCGGCTCCCCGCCGGGTGCGTTCGCTACAATAGCGGACTTTCCGGCGCCCTCTCCTCTCTCTCATGCCCGTCGTCCTGCAAAGCCTGTCGCCGCTGTCCACTGGCGACATTGAATCCGTCCGCAGCCTGTTCGGCACCGCTGCCTACGAAATGCGCGCGCCCAACGTCGCGGCGATCGATTGGGTGCACGAACTGCCCAGCGAACTGCGCATCCAGCTCGACGCCATCTGCGCGAGCCTGAAGATGGACTACGCGTGGATTCCCGATGAGTGGACGTTCGGCGACTTCCGCGTCCTGGCCATGGACATGGACTCAACGCTCATCACCATCGAGTGCATCGACGAGATTGCCGATTTCTGCGGGCTCAAGCCGCAGGTCGCCGCGATCACCGAAGCCTCCATGCGCGGCGAGATCAAGGATTTCAACGAGAGCCTGACGCGCCGGGTCGAACTGCTCAAGGGGCTGGATGCCAGCGTCCTGGAACGCGTCTACAACGAACGCCTGCAACTCTCGCCGGGCGCCGAAAAGATGCTCAAGGCGGTGCAGGCCATGGGCATCCGTACGTTGCTTGTATCCGGTGGCTTCGAGTTCTTCACCTCGCGCCTGCAGGAACGCCTGGGCCTTGACCGCGCGCGTGCCAATACGCTGGAGATCGTCGACGGCAAGCTGACCGGCCGCGTCCTCGGTGAAATCGTCAATGCAGACGTCAAGGCGCAGACGCTCAAGGCGTTCTGCAAGGAGCTCGGCGTGTCGCCGGATAACGCGATCGCCATGGGTGACGGCTCGAACGATCTGAAGATGATGGGGGTGGCCGGGCTGTCCGTGGCGTTCCGCGCCAAGCCAATCGTGCAGGCGCAGGCGGATGTGGCGTTCAATGTGGTCGGCCTCGACGGCCTGCTGAACCTGTTTCCGCACCGGTAGGTCGAGACCACGCCATGGCGGCCCCGCAATCCTCCCGCAAGAAACTCGCACCGGGGGTGCGAGACATGGTGGAGCCGCAGGATTACGCCGCGCTGCTGACGGAGGTCAAGGCGCGCATCCAGGCCGCGCAGTACGCCGCGCTGCGGGCCGTTAACAAGGAGCTGGTGGGCCTGTACTGGGACATCGGACAGCTGATCGTAGCCCGGCAGCAAGCCGAGGGCTGGGGGAAGGCCGTGGTGCAGCAGTTGGCCGCCGACCTGCAGGCGAGCTTCCCTGGCACGGGCGGGTTCTCGGCGTCCAACCTGTGGCGCATGAAGGGCTTCTTCGAGACCTACAGCGGCGCGCCGAAACTCGCACCACTGGTGCGAGAAATCGGCTGGAGCCACAACGTGCTCATTCTCGAGCGCTGCAAGGACATCCAGCAGCGCGAGTTCTATCTGCGCATGACGCGCAAGTTCGGCTGGTCGAAGAACGTTCTGGCGCACCAGATCGACAACCAGAGCTACGAAAAATCGCTGCTCGGCCAAACCAATTTCGACAAGGCACTCACCCCTGCCCTGCGCGCGCAGGCCAAGCTGGCGGTCAAGGACGAATACGCCTTCGACTTTTTGGAACTAGGCGAACAGCACAGCGAACGCGAACTCGAGCGCGCACTGATCGAACGCATCGAAGATTTCCTGCGCGCAATGGGCGGCATGTTTGCCTTCATGGGCAGCCAGTACCGGCTTGAAGTCGAGGGCGACGAGTATTTCATCGACCTGCTGCTGTTCCACCGGCGCCTGCGCTCACTCGTGGCCATAGAACTGAAGATCGGCAAATTCGAGCCCGAATTCGTCGGCAAGATGCAGTTTTATCTTGCTGCGCTCGACGAACAGGTCCGTCAGGAGGATGAGAATCCGTCGATCGGCATCATCCTGTGCAAGGAAAAGAAGCGCACGATCGTCGAATACGCCTTGCGCGATGCGAGAAAGCCCATCGGCGTGGCGACCTACGCAATCACCAAGACACTGCCGAAGGAACTGCAGGGCCAGTTGCCCTCGCCGGAAGTCATCGCGCGCCTGCTGGAAACGCTATAGCCGCCACCGGCATATTGGCCGGTGGCCCCGGGGGCGCAATGCCGGCCGATCAAGCGCGCAGGTGCGTCTCCATCGCCTGCTTCAGATCGGCAATCAGGTCGCGCGGGTCTTCCAGGCCGATATAGAGGCGAACGAAACCACCCGCGTTTTCCCAATCGGCTGGCGGCCAAGCAGTCGCCGTGCGCATCGACGGGATGTTGTATGGCAGCGCCAGGCTGTGCGCGCCGCCCCACGAAAAGCCGATCGCAAAATAGCGCAGGGCCTCGATGAACGCATCGATCTGTGCCTGCGAATAGCGCTCGTGCAGCACGATCGAGAACAAGCCGCTTGCGCCGGTAAAGTCGCGTTTCCAGTTTTCATGGCCCGGGCAGCTCGGCAGCGCCGGATGCAGCACGCGCACGACTTCGGGACGGTCCATAAGCCATTCCGCCACTTCACGCGCGTGGGCGTCGTGGGCAGCCAGCCGCGTCGGCAGGCTCGGCAGGCCGCGCAGCACGAAATAGCAATCGTCTGCCGACACGCCCCACCCCATGCGCATGCGCGTGGCGAGGAGCTTCTGGTGCAGCGCTTCATCGTTGGTGATGGCCGCGCCCATGAGGACATCGCTGCCACCGGACTGGTACTTGGTCAGCGCCTGCACCGAGATATCGATGCCACGCGCAAACGGCTGGTAGTACACGCCGCCGCTCCACGTGTTGTCGATGGCGGTGATGGCGCCAGCCGCCCGTGCCGCCTCGGCGATGGCCGTGCAATCGGGCACTTCCATCGTCACCGAACCCGGCGCCTCAAGCCACACGAGCTTGGTGTTGTGGCGAATGAGGTCGGCAATGCCGGCGCCTATCATGGGGTCGTAATACCGCACGGTGATGCCGAACTGGCGCGCCATCCATTCGCCGTGGTCGCGGTTGGGGCCGTACGCGTTATCGGGAATCAACACGTCATCGCCGGATTTGATGAGCGTGAAGTACACGAGCGAAATGGCGGCCAGCCCGGATGGCAGCAGCAGCGTGTGCGAGCCGCCCTCGATCTGCGCCAGCGCCTGGCACAGCGCGTCGGACGTTGGCGTGGCATGTAGGCCGTAGCGCCAATGGACCACGCTGCCACTGCCAAAGGCACGCATGTCGGCGAGGTTCTTGAATACGACGGTCGACGCGCGATGCGTGGCCTGAGAAAACGCGGCAAAGCCGGGTGGAATCTGCAGGTCCGGGTGGACGGCTTTCGTGGCGGGAAACATGGGCGGGAGCTTGGTATCGTCGGTCACGAGACATTCCTGATGAGTGGCGGATGACGACCTTCGGTGGTCAGCCCGTCAGCTTACCAGTGCGCGCCGGACCGTGCGGGATTGACAGCTGGCAGCGCGGGCGGCGGTGCAATCTGGCCCGGTGCCAGGGGCGCCGCGGGCGTCAGCGGCGTTGCAGCGACCGCCGCGTTGCTGTTGGCGGCGGCATCGTAAGGCGGAATCACCACCACGGCGAGGGGGCGGAGCACAAACGGCAGCGTGTGGCCGTCGTGGGCCACATCGGTCCACGTGCCGCGCACGATGCCATGCGCATCGATCGCCCCCTCCCACGTGCCGGTGACGTGCGTGCCGTCATCGGACTCCTCCATGAGGAAGCCGCCGTTTTCGTATTCGCCTGTCACCAGGCGTACACCCGGTTGCTGGCCGGCTACGTATTCGCCGTGGACGCTGTCGATCTCACCAGGCTTGCGGCCCAGGCGCATGCGGATCGGCACGTCGCCGATCACGCCGGTGTAGACGGGATATTTTGCGTAGTCCGGCTGCGGCTGCAGCACGGCGGGCGACTGCGTCTGGGCGGAGAACCCATTGCCGGCCTTGGCAGCGCGGCGCTTTTCACCCTCCGCGATGGCGCGGTTCAGGCCGAGGTCGCCCGGCTGCACGGTCATGCTGCCGGTCGATACGTCGTAGCCGTTATTGGCAGACGGCGTTTGCGCAGACGCCGCCGACATAGCTGCAACGCCTGCGGCCAGCACCAGCGCACGCAGCGCGCCGGCGGGCCGGGTCAGGCGTGCAATCGATAGAAAGCGTTCAGATGCGTTCGAACACCGCCGCAATGCCTTGTCCTCCACCAATACACATCGTCACCAGCGCGTAGCGACCACCGATGCGTTGCAGCTCGTGCAGCGCCTTCACCGTAATGAGGGCCCCCGTTGCGCCGATCGGGTGGCCGAGCGAGATGCCCGAGCCGTTCGGATTGACCTTGGCCGGGTCCAGCCCCAGTTCCTTGGTCACGGCGCAGGCCTGGGCCGCGAATGCCTCGTTCGCCTCGATGACGTCGAGATCCTTGACCGACAGGCCCGCACGTTCCAGCGCCTTGCGCGTGGCCGGCACCGGGCCGATCCCCATGATCTTCGGCTCCACGCCCGCGTGGCCGTACGACACGAGGCGCGCCAGCGGCTTGAGGCCACGCTGTTCAGCCACCGAGCGCTCCATCAGCACCAGCGCCGCACCGGCATCGTTCAGGCCCGAGGCGTTGCCTGCGGTGACGGTGCCGTTCTCCTTTGCGAAAACCGGCTTGAGCTTGGCCATATCTTCGATGGTGGCGTCGTGGCGGACGTGTTCGTCGGTGTCGAACTGGATGTCGCCCTTGCGCGACTTGATCGTCACCGGAACGATCTGATCCTTGAAGTAGCCGGCCCGGATGGCGCGCGAGGCGCGCTGGTGCGATTCCAGCGCCGTCTGGTCCTGCTGCTCGCGGCTGATGCCGAATTCCCTGGCGACGTTTTCCGCCGTCACGCCCATGTGGATCGTGTGGAACGGGTCGTGCAGCGCGCCGAGCATCATGTCGACCATCTTGGCGTCGCCCATGCGCGAGCCCCAGCGCGCGGCGGGAGCGAGGTACGGCGCGCGGCTCATGCTCTCGGCGCCGCCGGCAATGGCGATGTCGGCATCGCCCAGCAGCACGGTCTGCGCGGCGCTCACCACGGCCTGCAGGCCCGAGCCGCACAGGCGGTTGACGTTGAACGCGGGCGTCTCGGCCGACACGCCGCCGTTGACGGCAGCCACCCGCGAGAGATACATGTCGCGCGGCTCGGTGTTGATGACGTGGCCGAACACGACGTGGCCGACCTCCTCGCCCTTCACGCCGGCGCGGGCCAGCGCCTCGCGCACGACCAGCGCGCCCAGTTCGCACGGCGCCATGTCCTTCAGGCTGCCGCCAAACGTCCCGATTGCGGTACGAACGCCGCTGACCACCACCACTTCACGTGCCATTGCTGTCTCCCATGCCATCAGAATTGGATGGCGGCCAGTATAAGCGCACGGTCGTTCGCAAATTTTAGGTAAGACTACCTAAGTGGCTCAGACCTCGCCCCACAGGTCGTGCCCATCGGCACCGGTGATCTTGACCGACACGAAATCGCCGGCCTTGTAGCGCTTGTACGACTTGGACGGCGGCGCGACATAGACCAGGCCGTCGATTTCGGGCGCATCCGCCGACGAACGACCGATCCCGCCATCCTGGTTGACCTCGTCCACCAGCACGCGCAGCGTCTTGCCGACCTTGCGCTGCAGGCGGCGCGCCGACACGCGCTCGGCCACTTCCATGAAGCGCGCGCGGCGCTCTTCGCGCACCTCGTCGGGCAGTGCACCGGGCAGATCGTTGGCGGTGGCGCCTTCGACCGGCGAATACGCGAAGCAGCCCACGCGGTCCAGCTCGGCCTCGGCGATAAAGTCGAGCAGTGTCTGGAATTCCTCTTCCGTCTCGCCTGGGAAACCGGCAATGAAGGTGCTGCGGATGGTCAGCTCGGGGCACACCTCGCGCCAGGCGCGGATGCGGTCCAGCGTTTTCTCGGCATTGGCCGGGCGCTTCATGCGCTTGAGCACATCCGGGTGGGCGTGCTGCAGCGGCACGTCCAGGTACGGCAGCACCTTGCCCTCGGCCATGAGCGGCATCACTTCGTCCACGCTCGGGTACGGATAGACGTAATGCAGGCGCACCCAGGCGCCGTATTGCGAGGCCAGTTCGCCCAGCGCGGCCACCAGCTCGGTCATGCGCGTCTTCAGCGGCCGGCCGTTCCAGAAGCCCGTGCGGAACTTGACGTCGACGCCATAGGCGCTGGTGTCCTGCGAGATCACGAGCAGCTCTTTCACACCGGCTTTCAGCAGGTTTTCCGCCTCCAGCATCACTTCGGCCACCGGACGCGAAACCAGGTCGCCCCGCATCGACGGGATGATGCAAAAGCTGCAGCGGTGGTTGCAGCCCTCGGAGATCTTCAGATACGCGTAATGCTTCGGCGTGAGCTTGATGCCCTGCGGCGGCACCAGGTCAATGAACGGATCATGCGGCTTGGGCAGGTGCGTGTGCACTGCTTCCATGACTTCGCCGAGCGCATGGGGGCCGGTGACGGCCAGTACCTTCGGGTGCACGCTGGTGATGATGTCCTGGCCGGCGGCATCCTTCTTGGCGCCGAGGCAGCCGGTGACGATCACCTTGCCGTTCTCGGCCAGCGCCTCGCCGATCGCATCGAGGCTTTCCTGCACGGCCTCGTCGATGAAGCCGCACGTATTGACCACCACCAGGTCTGCCCCGCCATACGTGCCGGAGATCTCGTACCCCTCCGCTCGGAGCTGGGTGATGATCTGCTCGGAATCGACCAAGGCCTTGGGACAACCGAGCGAAACGAAGCCCACCTTCGGGCTCTGGGTACTGACGTCGGACATGGGAACAACCTGAAGTGGGGAGAGGATGGCGCAGCGCATGGCGCGCCGCGCGGTGGCGTATTTTAACCGTTCACTGCGCCGGGGCGGCCCAGCGCGAGCCGGGCCTGTTCGATCACACGCTCGATTTCCAGCGCGTCGTGCAGGCGGCGGATCGCGTCGTGCAGTTCCGCGGCCTGGGGCCATGTCCGCTTGAGGTAGCCGAGCCACAGCTTGACGCGGCCGTGCTCGTGCTTGGCGGAGATGCGGGCGTGCAACTTCTTGAGATAGTCGGCAAGGTAGCCGAGTACGATCGGCCATTCGGCGGCGGACGGCTCACGCGCCATCTGGCCGCGAATGCGCTGGGCCAGGAACGGGTCGGACACGGCGCCACGGCCGATCATCACGTCGTCACAGCCGCTGACGGCGCGGCAGCGCTCCCAATCGGCCACGGTCCAGACCTCGCCATTGGCCGTGACGGGGATGCTGACTGCGCCCGCAATGCGCGCAATCCAGTCCCAATGTGCCGGCGGGCGATAGCCATGATCGCGCGTGCGGGCATGCACCACCAGCGACACCGCGCCGCCTTCGGCCAGCGCCGTCGCGCAGTCAATCGCACGCGAAGTGTCCGAAACGCCCAACCGCATCTTGGCCGTCACTGCAATGTGCGGCGGCACCGCACCGCGCACCGCCCGCACGATGGCGTGCAGGACTTCCGGCGTGTCGAGCAGCATGGCACCGCCGCCGTGCCGGTTCACCACCTTGGCGGGGCACCCGAAGTTCAGGTCGATGCCATGCGGTGACAGCGTCGCCGCATAGGCTGCGTTGCGGGCCATCCATTCCGGATCACTGCCGAGGAGCTGGATCACCATCGGCGTACCGCTGGCGGTGTAGCCGCCGTTGGCAATCTCAGGAGTTTCGCGCTCGTAGGTGCGCAACGGAAGCACTGAACCCGTCACGCGAACGAATTCCGAGACGCAGCCGTCATAGCCTCCCGCCTGTGTCAGCACGTCGCGCATGACGAAATCCGCAACCCCTTCCATCGGGGCAAGCAAAAGGCGGCTCATGTGAAAAAGGCGATCAACCGGCCTGCAGGCCGGGGGCTGACATCGAACATTTGGGGGCAATCTGAGGGGTGTGATCCTCCGGCAAAGCCGCGCCTTGCCGGAAATGCCGCATTTTACCCTGCTGCCCGATTTGCCGCCCCCAAAGCAAAAAGGCGAACCGCCATGCGATTCGCCCTGTTCTCCAGGCCGAAGGATTACTTCTTTTCGGGCGGCTGGTTGAACGGGAACGTGCCGAACATGTTCTTGGCCTGGCTCTGCATCTGCTCCTGCATCTGCACGAACAGGTTCTTGCTCTGCTCGATGTAGTTGCTCATCATGCCCTGCATCATCGGCCCCTGCATGTTCATGAACTGCGACCACATATCGGGGTTGAACGTGTTGCCGCTGTACAGGTCCTTCGAGTTCTCGGCCAGCTTGTTCTGGATGTCGATGAAGGCCTGGATGTTCTTCTCCAGGTACGTGCCCATCATGCCTTGCATGGCGTGGCCGTAAAAACGAATGATCTGCGCAAGCATCGAGCCGGAGAACATCGGCACGCCGCCGGTTTCCTCTTCCAGAATGATCTGCAGTAGGATGCTGCGCGTCAGGTCTTCACCGGATTTCGCATCCACGACGCGAAACTCCTCGGTGTCCATCACGAGCTGCTTGACGTCTGCCAGCGTGATGTACGTGCTGGTCTGGGTGTCGTAGAGCCGGCGGTTGGGATATTTCTTGATCAGCCGTTCGGTGCCCTTCTTACTGGTGGCCATCGTGCCTTTCCGTGTTGGCGATGCTGCTGCGGTGCAGCCGATGCAGTGCGAAATCGGCACAGCAAAATCGCGGTTGCGCTGCTGTGCCGATCTGCGTGCGAATGCGGCAACGCAGATGCATCCGGTTATGATCGGACGCTCCGGTGTCTCCCCGCGAAGCGCCTCCGTGACTGGATTCTATGCGGATCGCCGTGCAAAGAAAAGGCGACCTCCCCCGGTAGAAACCCGCAGCATTTTGGTGCCGTAGCGGCACCATGATGTGGGCTGGATCACGCGCCGCAAGCCTGCTGCAGTGCAATCGAGCATCGCAACACCGTGGGGCAAACCGGGGGAAAGAATGCTGCGCCCATGCTGCAGCAATTGTGCAGCATGGGCGTGAGAGCGTCAGCCCATGTGCAGGCCGCCGTTGAGGGAAAAGTCCGCGCCCGTGGCGAAACCGGACTCGTCGGAGGCAAGCCAGGCGCAGATCGAAGCGATTTCCGCGGGCTCGCCGAGTCGCTTGACCGGAATCGTGCCGACGATCTTGTCGAGCACATCCTGACGAATCGCTTTGACCATGTCCGTGGCAATGTAGCCCGGCGACACGGTGTTGACCGTCACGCCCTTGGTGGCGACTTCCTGCGCGAGGGCCATCGTGAAGCCGTGCAGGCCGGCCTTGGCCGTCGAGTAGTTGGTCTGGCCAAACTGCCCCTTCTGCCCGTTCACCGACGAAATGTTGATGATGCGGCCCCAGCCTCGGTCCGCCATGCCATCGATGACCTGCTTGGTCACGTTGAACAGCGAAGTCAGGTTGGTGTCGATCACGGCGTCCCAATCGGCACGCGTCATCTTGCGGAACACCACGTCGCGCGTGATGCCGGCGTTGTTGATGAGAACATCCACCTCACCCACTTCTGCCTTGACCTTGTCGAATGCGGCCTTGGTCGATTCCCAGTCGCCGACGTTGCCCTCGGACGGAATGAAATCAAAGCCGAGCGCCTTCTGCTGCTCGAGCCACTTGGCCTTGCGCGGCGAGTTCGGGCCGCAACCGGCAATGACGGTGAAGCCATCGCGCGCCAAGCGCTGGCAGATCGCCGTTCCGATACCACCCATGCCACCGGTGACGTATGCGATGCGTTTGGTCATGTCCACTCCTAGTCCTTGTTGTTAGAGCCGCCCAGCGTCCTGCCGGGCGGTGGTGCTCGGTTCTCTCCGATCGGCGTGCGCGCTTTTTGTTCAACGCCACACCGGTCCGGTCTGCAAAAAATTACGGACGCTCGACGGCCAGCGCCACGCCCATGCCGCCGCCGATGCACAACGACGCCAGACCCTTCTTCGCATCGCGCTTCTGCATTTCGTGCAGCAGCGTGACCAGAATGCGGCAACCGGAAGCACCGATCGGGTGGCCGATGGCGATCGCACCGCCGTTGACGTTCACCTTAGACGTGTCCCAACCCATTTGCTGGTGCACAGCGAGCGCCTGCGCAGCAAACGCCTCGTTGATCTCCATCAGGTCGAGCTCGTCCACCGACCAGCCCGCACGCGACAGGCAGCGTTTCGAGGCAGGCACAGGCCCCATGCCCATCACCTTTGGATCGAGGCCCGCGCTGGCATAAGCGCGGATCGTGGCCAGCGGCGTGAGGCCCAGTTCCTGGGCCTTGGCGGCCGACATCACCACCACCGCGGCCGCACCGTCGTTCAGGCCCGAGGCGTTGGCCGCCGTGACGGTGCCCGCCTTGTCGAACGCGGGCTTGAGACCGGCCATCGACTCGAGCGTTGCGCCGTGGCGGATGAACTCGTCCTGTGCGAACGCGATCGGGTCGCCCTTGCGCTGCGGAATCATGATCGGGACGATCTCGTCATTGAAGCGCCCTGCCTTCTGTGCGGCTTCGGCCTTGTTCTGCGACCCGACGGCAAACTCGTCCTGCGCCTCGCGCGTGATGCCGTATTCCTTGGCGACGTTCTCGGCGGTGATGCCCATGTGGTACTGGTTGTACACATCCCACAGGCCGTCGACGATCATCGAGTCGATCAGCTTTGCGTCGCCCATGCGGAAGCCATCGCGCGAGCCCGGCAGCACGTGGGGCGCGGCCGACATGTTCTCCTGGCCGCCTGCCACGACGATGTCCGCGTCGCCCGCCATGATGGCGTTGGCGGCGAGCATCACGGCCTTCAGGCCCGAGCCGCACACCTTGTTGATGGTCATGCCTGGGACCATGTTCGGCAACCCGGCCTTGATGACGGCCTGGCGTGCCGGGTTCTGTCCCGAACCGGCGGTCAGCACCTGCCCCATGATGACTTCGCTCACCTGTTCCGGCGCCACCTTGGCGCGCGAGAGAGCCTCGCGGATGACCGCCGCACCCAGTTCGGGCGCAGGAATCTTTGCCAGCGAGCCACCAAACTTGCCCACGGCGGTACGGACCGCCGATACGATCACAACATCGGTCATTTGTCTTCCTTCCACAGTCAAAGGGGGTTGAGAGGGCGCCGCGCACGGCCTCGCAGGCCGGCATCGTGCGCCGGAGTTGGGGGTGCGCTTACGCCTTCTGCTTCACGTAGCGGCCGGGGGCGGGCTCGATCTCCGGATAGTCCGCAGTGCCGTAGCGCTTCGGAGCGGCCTTCTGCGCACCGGCGTGAGAAGCCAGCCACGCAGACCAGTCCGGCCACCAGCTGCCAGGGTGCTCCGTGGCACCGTCAAACCATGCGTCGGCGGAGTCAGGCAGCTTGGCGTTGATCCAGTGCGAGCGCTTGTTGGCCGCCGGCGGGTTGATCACGCCGGCGATATGCCCCGAGGCCCCGAGGACGAACCGGCGCTTGCCCTTGAGCAGCGGCACCGAGGCGTAGGCGGATTTCCACGGGACGATATGGTCTTCGCGCGAGCCGTAGATATAGACCGGCGCATCGATCTTGCCCAGATCCACGGGTGTGCCGGCAACCGTCAGCTTGCCCGGCTCCTTCAAGTCGTTCTGCAGGTACGTGTGCCGCAGATACCAGCAGTACCACGGCCCCGGCAGGTTGGTCGAATCGCCGTTCCAGTACAGCAGGTCGAACGGCGCGGGCGTCTTGCCCTTCAGATAGTTTTCAACGACGTAGTTCCAGACCAGGTCGTTCGGCCGCAGGAACGAAAACGTGTTGGCCAACTCCACGCCGCGCAGCAAGCCCGGGCCGGTGGGCGCGTTGGCGCCGATGGTCTGCTCACGCATCTCGACCTGGGCTTGGTCGACGAAGACGTCGAGGATGCCCGTATCGGTAAAGTCGAGCAGCGTCGTCAGCAGTGTCAGGCTCGCGGCCGGATGTTCGCCGCGCGCAGCGAGCACCGCCAGCGCAGTCGACAGAATCGTGCCGCCGACGCAGAAGCCCAGCACGTTGATCTGGTCCTGCCCAGCAATCTCGCGCACGACGCGAATGGCCTCGATCGCGCCGCCCTCGATGTAGTCGTCCCACGTGCGAGACGCCATGCTGGCATCCGGATTGCGCCACGACACCAGGAACACGGTGTTGCCCTGCTCCACCGCATAGCGCACGAGCGAGTTGGCCGGCTGCAGATCGAGGATGTAGTACTTGTTGATGCAAGGCGGCACCAGCAGCAGCGGGCGCGTGTAAACCTTGGCGGTCAGCGGCTTGTACTGGATGAGCTGAAAGTACTCGTTCTCGAAGACGACCGCGCCCTCGCTATTGGCAACGTTGCGGCCGATCTCGAAGGCGCTTTCGTCGGTCTGCGAGATCTTGCCGCGCTCCATGTCCTGCAGCATGTTGAGAATACCGGTGCGCAGGGATTCGCCGCGCGACTCGATCAACTGCTTCTGCGCTTCCGGGTTGGTCGCCAGGAAGTTCGACGGCGACATGGCGGCCGTCCATTGCGAGACGGCAAAGCGCACACGCTCGCGGGTCTTGGCATCGGCCTGGACGGCGTCGGCCATTTCCATCAGCGTGCGCGCGTTGAGGACGTAGAAGGCTGCGGCATAACCGTAAAGCGGGCTCTTGCGCCATGCCTCGTCGGCAAAGCGGCGATCGGCGGGGGCCACGGCTTCGGCGCTTTCGCCCGTGCTCATATGGCGCCAGATCTGCAGCCATTCTTCCAGATACTTCTGCTGGATTTCAGCGAGCCGCTCGGGCGGGATCAGCGCAAACGGGACTGCGCCCTCGCCGGTCGCCGCGCCATTGAACTGCCCAAGGCCCGGCGCTGCGGCACCGGGTTGGGCGTAGCCGCCCATAAGCGTTTGCCATTGCTTGAACTGCTCAGCCCACTGCGCTGGGTCCGACAAGCCCTGCCAAGGGGCTTGCGTGGGGGCGCTAGATGCTTTGGAAGATGCCGATTGACGCGATGCCATAGTGCCCTCGATCCGTACGATATGCGCCGCCTCGTTTGAGCGAAATGGCGCAATTCGTAGTATTGCGGGGCATTGTTGCCTTGCCGTTTCAAGCCTGTCAATCGGACTTAACTCACCATGACCCGGAAATGCACGCCTGGCGCGGGTTTTACCGGATCCGCCCAAAAACGGTTCGACCGAATGGTCAAGCTGGACTCCGGGCTATGTACCAGTCGGCAACATTTTCGTGCGAGACTGCCCCATTACGCCAACGCCAGACATCCCATTCCGCATGTATATCGTTGCCATCGGGTGGCTTTACGTCGTGCTCATGATGTCGTTGACTGAGCAATCTTGGATTGCCGGTGCCGGTACGTTTTTCCTGTACGGCGTCGCCCCGCTGGCGCTGTTTCTGTGGATTGTGGGCTCGCCCGCACGCAAGCGCCGGCGCCGCACGCAGGAGGCGACCCAGGAGAAGGCGGACGCCGCCGCAGCCTCCGGCGACGGCGCTGCGTGAAGCGTCACTCGGCGCGCCAGATCAGCGTGGCCATGCGGCCGGTCGTGCGCTCCCGCCGATAGGAATAGAAACGCTGCACGTCCGTCATCGTGCACAGCCCACCGCCGTACACCTCCGTGCAGCCCACGCGCGCCAGCCGCAGCCGGGCCAGGGCATACAGGTCGCCCAGGAATTTCCCATCAGACGCGCCCGGCACGAAAGCCGCCTCCGTGGCACCCCGCTCGGCCGGCTGTGCGGCGTCCATGAAAGCCTGACGCACCTCCGCTCCGACCTCGAAGCATGCCGGGCCGATGGCCGGGCCCAGCCACGCCAGCCAGGTCGGATCGGCCTCCTGGCCGCTTGCGCGCAGGCGCTGCATCATCGCGTCGACCGTGCGCTCGATCACGCCGCCACACAGCCCTCGCCAACCGGCATGCGCCGCCCCCACAGTCACGCCGCGCGCATCGCTCAACAACACCGGCAGGCAGTCTGCCGTCATCACCACGCAGACGCGATCGCGCGACGAGGCCACCGCGGCATCCGCCACGACCGGCGCCGGTGCGCCGACAAGCTGGTCGAGGTCGGCAACACCTGTGCCGTGCACCTGTTCCATCCAGACCGGCTCGGCGGGCAGCGCAGCGCGCAGGATGCGGCGGTTCTGCTCGACCGCCTCCGGCATGTCGCCAACGTGCTGGCCAAGGTTCAGCCCGCCCGGCAAGCCGCCTGCCAGCCCGTAGGCGCCCGTGCTGACGCCGCCCACGCGCGTGGTGGCCAGCGCCTTGACACGCGGATGCGCCGGCCATGCAGGAACGATCCAATCAGCTGAAATCGACATCGGGATCCAGGTCCAGGGCTTCCATCAGTTCAGCAAAGTCATCCGGCACGCCGGCTTCCCAATGCATGGACTTGCCGGACGCCGGGTGCACGAGCCCCAGGCGAACAGCATGAAGCGCCTGCCGCGCGAACGGCACGGGCAACGGGGCCTTGATGGTCTGCGGCCGGCCGCGGCGGAAGTTGCGCGTGTAGACCGGGTCGCCCAGCAGCGGATGGCCTTCGGATTCAAAGTGCACGCGAATCTGGTGGGTGCGGCCGGTTTCCAGTTGGCAACGCACGAGCGACACCTGCGCGCGTCCCAGATCCACCACGTCGAGCGTCTTGAAATGCGTGCGTGCCGGCTTGCCGCTGGCCGTTTCGATGATGGCCATGCGTGTGCGATCGCGCGGGTCGCGGCCAATCGGGGCATCGATCGTGGCTTCCTCGGGCGTTTCGCCCCAGACCAGCGCCAGATAGGTCCGCTTGACGGTGCGCGCCTGCAGTTGGCGCACGAGGTCGGTTTGCGCCGGCAGCGTCTTTGCGACCACCATCAGCCCCGAAGTTTCCTTGTCGAGCCGATGCACGATGCCGGCGCGCGGCAGCGCTGCCGCCTCCGGATACCGGTGCAGCAAGCCATTGAGGACGGTGCCGCTCCAATTGCCCGCGGCGGGGTGCACGACCAGGCCGGCCGGCTTGTTGATGACAAGCAGCGTGTCGTCTTCGTAAACGACATCGAGCTCGACCGGCTCGGCAACAAACGCGTTCTCATCGGCCGCGCGTTGCGGCACCACCTCGATGCGGTCGCCACCCGATACGGCGGCACGCGGGCGCACGGCCTCACCGCGCACGCGAACCGCTCCGGCGTCGATCCACTGCTGTAGGCGGCTGCGCGAATAGTCGGGCAGCAGCTTGGCCAGCGTCTTGTCCAGACGCTCGCCGTGCATGGCTTCCGGGATCTCTACGATGATCGGCTCGGCCGCGGGCGCTGCACCTTCGGCAGACAGGTCGAGGGCCTCGTCGTCGAGGGTGTCGTCGGTTTCCTGGACGGTGAGGGAAACGTCAGCCGCTGCGTCGTCCGACACAGGGCTTGGGCTATAATGCTTGATGCGATTTTTCATTCAGAAAAGGTGCCCATGTCGGTCACGAGCGTAAAGCAGGCGCGTTTTGGTGTACGTGTTGGCGTACAAATCCGCGCTCAAATCGGAGCAGCGTTGGTGGCAGGCGCATGCCTGGCCCTCTCGGCCTGCGGCATCCTGCCGGAACAGCAAGACGAAACGGCCGGCTGGTCAGCCAACAAATTATATTCGGAAGCGAAGGACTCGCTCGACGGCGGCGACTATGCCAAGGCCGTCAAGTACTACGAGAAGCTCGAAAGCCGCTATCCATTCGGCCCGTACGCCCAGCAAGCGCAGATCGAAACCGCCTACGCCAACTACAAGGACGGCGAAACGGCCGCCGCGCTGGCCGCAGTCGATCGCTTCATCCAGCTTCACCCGAACCACCCCAGCGTCGATTACGCCTATTACCTCAAGGGCCTGATCAACTTCAACGACAACCTCGGCTGGCTCGGCCGCTTCTCGAACCAGGATCTGAGCGAGCGCGACCCCAAGGCCGCGCGCGCTGCCTACGACGCGTTCAAGACGCTGGTCACGCGCTTCCCGAACAGCAAGTACACGCCCGATGCAACGCTGCGCATGCAGTACATCGTCAATGCGATGGCCGAGCATGAAGTGGGCGCGGCACGCTACTACTATCGCCGCGGCGCCTATCTGGCAGCGGTGAACCGCGCGCAGGAAGCCATCAAGGATTACGATCGTGCGCCTGCCGTGGAAGAAGCGCTGTACATCATGATGAAGTCGTACGAGGCCCTCGGCATGAAAGACATGCGCGACGACACCGAGCGCATCATCAAGCAGAACTACCCGAAGAGCGAGTTCCTGCTGTACGGCCAGCGCAAGAAGGACAAGCCCTGGTATCAATGGTGGTAAGCAAGGCGTAAACAGCACAGCAAAAAGCCCGGTCGGTTGGCCGGGCTTCTTGTTTGTAGATCACGCCTCGCCTGCGGCCGCTTCAGATGACACATCCGGGCGCAGCGACCGAAGGAACCCTGCTGCCGTCTCGGCTTCGCGCGTGCGCTTGAACGGCGGAAGGCTCTGCCAGATCTGGCGGCCGTAGGACTTTTCCACCAGGCGCGGATCGCAGATCATCAACACACCGCGATCAGTTTCCGAGCGGATCAACCGCCCCGCCCCCTGCTTGAGCGTGATGACAGCGTGCGGCAACTGGTGCACGGCAAACGGGCTCAGGCCTTTCTTTTCAAGCGCTTCCATGCGCGCGCTGAGGACGGGATCGTCGGGCGGCGCAAACGGCAGCTTGTCGATCACGACGAGCGACAACGCCTCGCCGCGCACGTCCACCCCTTCCCAGAAACTCTGGCTGCCGATGAGCACGGCGTTGCCCAGCGCGCGGAAACGGTCGAGCAGTTCGGTCCGACTGGCCTGGCCCTGCACCAGCAACGGAAAATCCCAGCCACGCTGCGCGAACTCGTCGGCCAACCGTTCGGCGGCGCGATTGACAGCGCGCAGCGTCGTGCACAGCAGGAAGGTCTTGCCGCCCGCCGCCTCGATCATCGGCAAGGCGGCGTCCAGCACCGCATCGGTAAAGCGCGGATCGCTCGGCTGCGGCAGGTCGCGCGGGACGTACAGCAAGCCCTGCGATGCATAGTCGAAGGGGCTGTCGAGCGTCAACGAGCGATTGCGGTCGAGGCCCAACTGCGCGGCGTAATGCGTGAAGTTGCCCCGCACCGAGAGCGTGGCCGAGGTGAATATCCACGCGCGCGGCTGGCCGGCGCGCTGGCGCGAAAAGATCGGCGCGATCGACAGCGGCGTCAGGTGCAACTGCACGGAGTTGGCGAACACCTCCACCCAGCGCACGCGCTCGTCGGCGGGCGGTGCGGCTTCGGCTTCCTCGCCCTCACCCTTCGGCGCCTGCGGGGGCTTGGGGTCCACCCACGCTTCCAGCTTTTCGCACAGCGCCACGGCGCGGCGATGGCATTGCTCGATGGTCTCGGCGCGCTCGGCCTGGGCCTCCAGTGCCCCGGTGAAATCGGACAGCGCCTGCTCGAGTTTGGGCAGCACCTCGTAGAACGGCTTGGCGATGGCCGCATCGCTGTCGATCTGCTTCATCGACAGGCGCGCGCCGTCCTGGCGGAACACCAGGCGCAGATCGCGCGCGGCGCGCTCCAGCGGCGCGGCGATCGCGACCCAGTCGACCGCATCGCGCGCATGCGACAGGCCCTCGGCCACGCTGTCACGCGCCAACTCCAGGATCTGGTTGGTGGAAATCGTGTCGCCGAAGAACAGCGTGGCCGTCTCGGGCAGCTGGTGCGCTTCGTCGAAGATGATCGTGTTGGCCGCCGGCAGCAGCTCCGCCATGCCGGTGTCCTTCAGCATCACGTCGGCAAAGAACAGGTGGTGATTGACGACTACCACGTCGGCCTGCTGCGCCTCCTTGCGGGCGCGCATGACGAAGCAGTCCTTGTAATATGCGCAATCCGAGCCGAGGCAGTTGTCGCGCGTGGACGTGACGAGGTTCCACACCGGCGCGTTTTCGGGCACGCTGGCAAGCTCGGCCTTGTCGCCGGTCTTGGTGGTCTTCAGGAAAAGGTTGATCTGCCGCAGCCACGCGGCGTCCTGCCGTGACGACAGACGCCCGTTCTGCGACGTGCGCTCCAGGTGGTAATGGCAGACATAGTTGGCACGCCCCTTGAGCAACGCTACCGACACCGGCGCATTCAACGCCTTGCGCACCGTCGGGATATCACGCAGGAAGAGCTGGTCCTGCAGGTTCTTCGTCCCGGTGGAAAGAATCACCTTGCCGCCCCACAGCATCGCCGGAACGAGGTACGCGTAGGTCTTGCCGGTGCCGGTGCCGGCCTCGACGATGACCGAATCCGCGGCTTCGATGGCATTGGCCACGGCCTGCGCCATTTTGAGCTGCGACGTGCGCGGCCGATACGACTCGATGCCCTTGGCCAGCGTGCCGTCGTCGGCAAACAGCGTTGCCAGTTCGGCGTGGTGCGCGTCGGGCGTAGGCTTGGGCGTTGCGGCCTCACCAGCGTCGGATTCGGCCGACGGCTCGGCGAGCGGAGAAAGCGAAGTCAACGGAAAACCTTGGGGATGAAATGACCGAGGCCGCACGTGACGGCGGCCTCTCAGCGTCGGGGTGGGTCAGCCTCAGGCCGGTACGTCCGGCTCAAGCTGCAACTGTAGCAGGGTGATGGTGTCCTTGAGTTTCAGGCGGCGCTTCTTGAGACGGCGCAACTGCAGCTCATCGTGGTTCGCTTCGCCCGCAAGGCGGTCGATCAGGAAATCGAGATCGCGGTGCTCGATCTGCAACTCGATGATCCGACGCGAAATCGTGTTCAGATCGCTGTCCATCGCACTCCTCCGGAAACCGATCCTGCCTCGAGTTTAGAACCCCAGCGGACTCGTGTTGTTCTGGTTTTGCTCGTTGCGGCGCTTGGTCTGCTCGCGACGCTCGTCCAGTTCTTTCTGACGCTGGGCGGCTTCGCGCTGCTTTTCCTGGAACTGCTTCACGTTCTCTGCGCGCTTGGCGGCGTTGGCGGCGCCCTGCTCCTGCGCGGCCTTCAACTTGGCGTCGTAGTCGGATTGCTTCTTGGCGAAGGCCTGCGCGTTGGCGGCGCGCTGCGGCACCTCGGCCTGGCGCTGCGCTTCGTTCAGGCGCTGCTGTTCCTGCTTGTTCTCGAAATCGGTGCGGTTCTTCTGCTCAGCGGCTTCGCGCTGGGGGCGCTCGGCGTTGTACTGCGCCTGGCGGATGGCGCGGTCCTGATCACGCCGCGCGGCGCGGTCGGCACGTTCGGCTTCGTCCAGGGCCAGTTCGCGCTCACGGATGGCGTGCAGTTCCGTGCGGCGCACATCCTTGGCCTTGTTGATGCAGTGCGTGACAAAGAACTTGTCGTAGCATGCGCGTTCCGCCTCGGCGTACCGGTATTCGGCCCACGATTTGGCGCTGCTGATGCGGTCGTGCTCGGCGCCAAAGTCGGGCGGCGTGCTGGAGACTGCCGTTGCCGGCGTAGCGGGCAACGGGGACTGGCTCCACGCAGGCGCGGCGCAAAGGGCGCCAAACAGCGCGGCGGCCGGCAGGACCAGACGGGATACGTGGCGCGCACCGGCGCGGCAGCGGGCGGAAAACAGGGGCGTAGGCATAGCGCGCATTTTATCACCGCCCCTGTGCCGCAAACGCCGCGCAGACGGGGATTTGCGCTCAGGGACACGCTTGACGTTGTGGCAAAATGCGCGGCTTTCCATCGCACTCTCTGGAAGCAATGACTGATTCCGTGTTGCAGAAGATCGTTTCCCGCATTGCCGTTGAACTGGCGGTGAGGCCGCAGCAGGTCGCGGCCGCCGTGCAACTGCTGGACGAAGGCGCCACCGTGCCGTTCATCGCACGCTACCGCAAGGAAGTGACGGGCAACCTGGACGACACGCAGCTGCGCAACCTGGAAGAGCGCCTGCTGTATCTGCGCGAGCTGGAAGACCGCCGCGCGGCGATCCTGGCTTCCATTGAAGAGCAAGGCAAGCTGACCGACACCCTGCGCGCGGCCATTGAAGCGGCCGAAACGAAGCAGGTGCTGGAAGACCTCTACCTGCCGTACAAGCCGAAGCGCCGCACGCGCGCCCAGATCGCGCGCGAATGCGGTCTGGAGCCGCTGGCGCAGGCGCTGCTGGCCGACCCGATGCTCGACCCGCAGGCCGAGGCCGCCAAGTTCGTCAACGGCAAGCCGACCGCCGAGGGCGGCGTACCCGACGTCAAGGCGGCGCTGGACGGCGCGCGCGACATCCTGTCCGAACAGTTTGGCGAAACGGCCGAGCTGCTCGGCAAGCTGCGCGAGCACCTGTGGAACCACGGCCTGGTCTCGTCGACGGTGGTGGAAGGCAAGGAAAGCGCCGAAGAAGAGAAATTCCGCGACTACTACGCCTACAGCGAGCCGATCCGCAACGTGCCGTCGCACCGCGCGCTGGCGCTGTTCCGCGGGCGCAATGCGGGGGTGCTGTTCGTCAAGCTGGGCCTGGGCGAAGAGCAGGATGCCCTGAGTCCGCATCCGTGCGAAACCATGATTGCGCGCCATGTCGGCATCGAGAACAAGGGCCGCCCGGCCGACAAGTGGCTCTCCGATGTCTGCCGCTGGTGCTGGCGCGTCAAGGTGCAGCCGCATATCGAGACCGAACTGCTCACGCAGTTGCGCGAATCGGCTGAGGCCGAAGCCATCAAGATCTTCGGCCGCAATCTGCATGACCTGCTGCTGGCCGCGCCGGCGGGCCCGAAGTCGGTGATGGGCATCGACCCAGGCATCCGCACGGGCTGCAAGGTGGCCGTCGTCGACCACACCGGCAAGCTGCTGGAAACCGCCACGATCTACCCGCACGAACCGCGCCGCGACTGGAACGGCTCGCTCGCTACCCTCGCGCGCCTGGCCAAGCAGCACGGTGTGTCGCTGGTGTCCATCGGCAACGGCACCGCCAGCCGCGAGACCGACAAGCTCGTGCAGGACCTGATGCGCAGCGCGCCCGAGCTGAAGCTGACCAAGGTCGTGGTCAGCGAGGCCGGCGCATCGGTATATTCGGCATCGGAACTCGCCGCCAAGGAGTTCCCGGACCTGGACGTGTCGCTGCGCGGTGCGGTGTCGATCGCGCGCCGCCTGCAGGATCCGCTGGCCGAGCTCGTGAAGATCGACCCCAAGTCGATCGGCGTGGGCCAATACCAGCACGACGTGAACCAGCGCGAGCTGGCCCGTGCGCTGGATGCCGTGGTCGAGGATTGCGTGAACGCCGTGGGCGTCGATGTGAACACGGCGTCGGTGCCACTGCTGGCGCGGGTCTCGGGGCTGAATTCGATTCTCGCCAAGAACATCGTCGAGTACCGCGACGCCAACGGCGCCTTTGCCAACCGCGAGGCGCTCAAGAAGGTGCCGCGCCTGGGCGACAAGACGTTCGAGCAGGCGGCCGGCTTCCTGCGCATCAATGATGGCGACAACCCGCTCGACCGCTCCTCCGTGCACCCGGAAGCGTATCCGGTCGTGCAGCGCATTCTCGACCGCATCAAGAAGGGCATCGGGGATGTGCTCGGCAACCGCGAGGCGCTGCGCGGCCTGTCGGCCCATGAGTTCACCGACGAGAAGTTCGGCCTCCCGACAGTGGTCGATATCTTGTCCGAACTCGAAAAGCCCGGCCGCGACCCGCGCCCCGAGTTCAAGACCGCCACGTTCCAGGACGGCGTGGAAGACATCAAGGACCTGCAGCCGGGCATGGTGCTCGAAGGCGTGGTGACCAACGTGGCCGCCTTTGGCGCGTTTGTCGACATCGGCGTGCATCAGGATGGGCTGGTGCACGTGTCGGCGCTGTCCACCAAGTTCGTGCGCGACCCGCACGAGGTCGTCAAGCCGGGCCAGATCGTCAAGGTCAAGGTGATGGAGGTGGATGTGAAGCGCAACCGCATCGGCCTGACGATGCGGCTGTCGGACGAGCCCGGCCAGGCGCCCGCGCGCACTGGCGGTGGCGACCGGCCAAGCGGCGGCGGCAACCGCCATGGCAGCCAGCAGCGCCGCGAGCCCGAAGTGGCCGGCGCCATGGCCGCAGCCTTCGCGAAGCTCAAGCGCTGACACGCATACCGCTGCGCTGCCCAGAACCCGCCGGAGCCTCGAGCCGGCGGGTTTTTTTTGTGCTTCGGCAAGGTGTTACAGCTCCTTACGCCCGTGGGACTTTCCTCACACTCGGGCGTCGTCGACAGGTCTTTTCGGGCCGTTAAGAAAGCACAGGCAACCACCGCCTGGCAACCACGAGGAGAACACCATGAAGACAAGCCACACCCTGATCGCCGCCCTGCTTGCCGTCGCTGGCACCGCTGCCTTCGCGCAAACCACGCCGGTCCAGCAAGTGCAGCAAGACAACCAGCAGATTCGCCAGGACAACCGTGACATCCGGCACGACAACCGCGATATCCGCCGCGACCGCGCCGACATCGCCAAGGACAAGGCGGCCCTGGCAGACGAGCGCGCCGAGCGCAATGCTGCGCAGCGGCGCGAGGACCGCGACCTGGCAAATGGCAACGTCAAGGGGGCCGAATACTGGAACAAGCAGCGCGCGCAAGACCAGCACCAGATCAATGCCGAGCGCCGCGACCTGCGTCACGATCGCAAAGACCTGCGCCACGACGTGAAGGACCGCAACCACGACGTGCGCGCCCGCAACGATGAAGTGCGCGAGCGCAACCACGCAGCCGCAAAGATGTAATTAAGGCCCGCCTCACAAGCAAACGGCCCGTGCGTCTGTCACGCACGGGCCGTTTTTTTACGAGCGCAGGCCGCGTCAGATTTCCACCTTCGTCCCGAGCTCCACCACGCGGTTCGCCGGAATGTGGAAGAAGTCAGAAGGCTTGGCGCCGTTCTGGTGCATCCAGGCAAACAGGCGCTCGCGCCACATCGACATACCCGGCAGCTTGGACGGCACCACCGATTCGCGTGCGATGAAGAACGACGTGTCCATCAGTTCGCACCGCGTGCCGATCTGCGGCTGGCCCAGTTCCAGTACGCGATAGACGTCGGGGGTTTCCTTGAAGCCATATTCCGCCTTCACGACATAGAGGCCGCTGCCGAGGTCGCGCACCACCACGCGCTGCTTGTCGTCCACGTACGGAATGTCGCGCGTGACGAAGCTGATGAAGATCACGCGCTCGTGCAGCACGCGGTTGTGCTTCAGGTTGTGCAGCAGCGACACTGGCACGAAGTCGGTATTGCCGGTCAGGAACACGGCCGTGCCTTCCACGCGATGCGGCGGATGCGCGAGCAGGCCCGCGAGGAAGGGCTCCAGCGGAATGCCGTCTTCAAGACTGCGCGCGCGCAGCAGCTTCTTGCCCTTGTACCAGGTCATCAGCAGGAAGAACACGAAGCCGCCGAGCATCAGCGGGAACCAGCCGCCATCGCGGATCTTCAGCAGATTGGCCGCGAAGAACGCGAGGTCCACCACCAGGAAGCCCAGGCAGACCAGCGTCACCAGCACGGTGTTCCAGCGCCATACCGAACGCATCACTACCGCGGCCAGCAACGTGGTGATGACCATCGTCGTCGTCACCGCAATGCCGTAGGCGGCAGCAAGGTTGTCGGACTTCTTGAACGCGAGCACCACGGCCACCACCAGGATCAACAGCATCCAGTTGACCACCGGCACGTAGATCTGCCCGATCTCGGCCTCAGACGTGTAGCGGATGCGCATGCGCGGCACGAAGCCCAGCGCAATGGCCTGGCTCGTCAGCGAAAAGGCGCCCGAAATGACCGCCTGCGAGGCGATCACGGTCGCGGCCGCGGCCAGCACCACCATGGGAAGCTGCAGCGCTTCCGGCATGGAGCGGTAGAACGGGTTTTCGATGGTGCTCGGGTCGGTCAGCATCATGGCGCCCTGGCCGAAGTAATTCAGCAGCAGGCTCGGCGCCACGATGAAGAACCACGCCCAGCGGATCGGGCGCGCACCGAAGTGCCCCATGTCGGCATACAGCGCTTCCGCACCGGTCAGCACGAGGAACACGGAACCCAGCACGATGAACGCCTGCAGCGCGTGGTCATGCAGGAACGAGATCGCGTACATCGGATTGACGGCCACGAGGATCTGCGGCGCCTTCACCAGGTTCATCAGGCCCAGCGCCGCCAGCGCAGCAAACCACAGCAGCATCACCGGACCGAACAGCTTGCCCACCACCGACGTGCCGCTGCGCTGGATCAGGAACAGCACCGTCAGGATCACCAGCGTAATCGGCAGCACAAACGGCGACAGCGCCGGGGCGGCAATCTCCAGGCCTTCCATGGCGGACAGCACCGAGATGGCCGGCGTGATGACGGCATCGCCGTAGAACATACAGGCCCCGAACACGCCAAGCATCATCAGCAGCGACATGCGCCTGGAGTCTGCGCTGGCCGTGCGCAGCGACAGCGCCATCAGCGCGAGAATGCCCCCTTCGCCGTTGTTGTCGGCGCGCATGACGAACAGCACGTATTTGAGTGACACAACGATCACCATCGCCCAGAACAGCATCGAGATGATGCCGAGCACCGCCGGGCTGGAGAATGGGATACCGTGCTCCGGGTTGAAGGCTTCCTTGAGCGAATACAGCGGGCTGGTGCCGATATCGCCGAATACCACGCCGACGGCGCCGACCACCATGGCACGCAGGTTAAGGTTGGCCTGCGCAGACCCTGTTGCTGTGAGAGCTTGACTCATGAACTGAAAAATCGGCCGATCCGCCGGCCGCTCAAAATCGTGCAATGCACAATGAGGGCGGATTGTACTCCCCACCTTTTCCGCGCCAACCCCTTGAATGGCATCCGTTGCCACGCCGCATCACGGTGATGAGCTGCCGACACGGCTTCACCCCGTTCCACCGCGTTTGCGCAAATCAAGCGGCCTGCGCGTCGTCCGAGGCCGCTGCCGGCTGGAAGTCGCCGGGTGCCGGTTCCGCGATGGGCCCCCTGCTGTGATGCACCTAGCCGAATGTAGGACGGCACCCGACAGCAATCTGTAGGAGAATGACGGACACACCTCGATTGCAAACTTCTGTCGACGGGACCACCCGCCGGCTCCCGCAAGGAGACCACCTTGCCCACCCCTTGCGTCCGGCTCGTCCGGCTCACACGTACATCCCGCATGGCCTGGGTTGTCCTGCTGGCTGTCGCCGCGCTGTTGTTCGCCATTCCCCGCGTGATCCTGCCGTGGGTGCAACCCGCCTTTGCGGAGCATCTCGACCCGGCCGTGTGGGCCGATTATGCCGGCCCGTATGACCTCGCCGCGGCGATCGTCGCCGCCAGCGCGTTGGTCATCCTTGCGGTCCGGCGCTAGCCGGCCTCAACGCGCCAGCGCCCTGGCACATTCGGCCACCAGCGCGGGGCCGCGATAGATCAATCCCGTATAGACCTGCACGAGCTGCGCACCGGCGTCGATCTTCTCGCGCGCATGTTCGCCCGCCAGGATGCCACCGACGCCGATGATGGGCACGGACTCGCCCAGCAGACCGCGCAACGCCCGAATGACCCGCGTCGACGCTTCGCGCACCGGCTGCCCCGACAGGCCACCCGCCTCTTCCGCATGGGCCAGGCCCGCGACAGCCTCGCGGCGAATCGTCGTGTTGGTGGCGATCACGCCGTCCATCTTGTGACGCAGCAGCGCATCGGCAATGTTGGCAATCTGATCGTCATCCAGGTCCGGCGCGATCTTCAAGGCCACCGGCACGTAGCGCTTATGTTGATCGGCCAGGCGCTGCTGCGCATCGCGCAAGGCTCCCAGCAGGCTGTCGAGCTCGCTTGCACCCTGGAGCTGGCGCAGGTTCTTGGTGTTCGGCGACGAGATATTCACCGTGACGTAGCTCGCATGCGGATAGACCCGCTCGAGGCAGTAAAGATAATCGTCGACGGCACGCTCGATCGGCGTATCGGCGTTCTTGCCGATGTTCAGACCCAGCACGCCGCCTGCTTCGCGCCACTTCGAGGCTTTCACGTTGTTGATGAACGCGTCGACGCCGCCGTTGTTGAAACCCATGCGGTTGATCAGCGCGTTTGCAGCGGGCAGACGGAACATGCGCGGGCGCGGGTTGCCCGGCTGCGCGCGCGGAGTGACCGTGCCCACTTCAATGAAGCCGAAACCGAGTGCCCCCAGCGCATCGATGTACGCGCCGTCCTTGTCCAGGCCAGCGGCCAGCCCGACCGGATTCGGAAACGTTACGCCCATCACCGTGCGCGGCTGCGGCGCCACACGCGCCGCAATGCAACCCGACAGCCCCATGGCCTGCGCGCGCTTGAGTTGATTCAGTGTGAAGTGGTGCGCGTCTTCGGGGTCCATCGAAAACAGCAGCGGGCGGGCAAGCGGATACAACAAGGCGTTGAGCACGATCGGAATCCAGGAGAACGCGGAAGGCGGCATTGTAAACGGCGCGCCCATTGCCATGCATCGTGAGCGCCGCATTCGAACATTGCCAGGCTGAAAGTGTCCAAAAGCCAGTCGACACAACGCTTGGCTGGTGAATCGCAAGGACCCCCACGCACCATCAAGAAGCATGTTCTCCAAAAAGGTGTTGCATCGCCGCACGGATTCCGATATAGTCTTGTTTTCGACGGACGCGGGGTGGAGCAGTCTGGCAGCTCGTCGGGCTCATAACCCGAAGGTCGCA